>DATBNA010000460.1:0-22288 GCA_036554545.1 Hyphomonadaceae bacterium | reverse complement strand
CGTCGGAATCCTCAGCGCGGAAGGCGCGGCCCTCGATGTCGGGCGGGCGGACATTGCCGCGCGCGGACGCGGCCTGGGCGCGCTTCCAGCCCGGCGTGTCGTAGCCGCCGCGGAGGCCGCCTTCGTCGAGGTTGCTGCCGGTCGGCATGACGACGGAGCGCGGCTGGTCCCACTGGGACTTCACTTCACTGCCGTAGAACTGTCCGCCGGGGGAGACGTAGCCGGTTTCGCTGACGGCATCGACATGCTTCGGCGGGAGTTCGTCGACGAAGCGGCTTGGGAGCACGGATGTCCAACGCCCATAGATCTGGCGGTTGGCGGCGAAAGAGATGTAGGCGCGCTCGCGGGCGCGCGTGACGCCGACGTAGGCGAGGCGGCGTTCTTCCTCGAGGCCCTTGGCGCCGCTTTCATCGAGCGAGCGGCGCGAGGGGAAGACTTCCTCTTCCCAGCCGGGGAGGAAGACCATCGGCCATTCGAGACCCTTGGCGGAGTGAAGGGTGAGGATCTGCACCTGGTCCTCGCTGCCCGAGCCCTCGGCGTTGTCCATCACCAGTTCGACGTGTTCGAGGAAGGCGTTGAGCGTGTCGAACGCGCCCATGGCGCGCACGAGTTCCTTGAGGTTGTCGAGGCGCGTCTGCGACTGCGGGGATTTGTCGGCCTGCAGCATGTCCGTATAGCCGGACTCCTCGAGGATGATTTCGAGAAGGCGCGGATGCTCCGTGACGTGCTCTCCGTCCTTGATGGCGTAGAGCGAGCGCCAGCGTTCCATGTCCAGCAGGAAGCGGCGCAGTCCCGTCTTGGCCGGGCCTTTGATCTTGTCGCCGCGCATCTCCATGTCGGCGGCGCGCGTGAGGTAGGTGTTGAGCTGGCGGGCGGCGACGTAGAGCTTCTGGATCGTGGTGTCGCCGACGCCGCGCTTGGGCTGGTTCACCACGCGCTCGAAGGCGAGGTCGTCGGCTTCGGAGCGGATGAGGCGAAGATAGGCCATGGCGTCGCGGATCTCGGCGCGCTCGAAAAAGCGCGGGCCGCCGATGACGCGATAGGGCGTGCCGGTGACGATGAAGCGTTCTTCGAACGCGCGCATCTGCCATGAGGCGCGGACGAGCACGGCGCAATTGTCATAGCGGCGGCCGGATTGCTTCCATGACGTTATGTCGTCGGAGATGAGGCGGGCTTCCTGTTCGCCGTCCCACACGCCGCGCACCTTCACGAGGTCGCCTTCGCCTGCATCCGTGCGCAGCGTCTTGCCGAGGCGGCTGGCGTTGTTGGCGATGATGGCGCTGGCGGCGGCGAGAATATGAGCGGTGGAGCGGTAGTTCTGTTCGAGGCGGATGACCTTGGCGCCGGGGAAATCCTTCTCGAAGCGCAGGATGTTGTCCACTTCGGCGCCGCGCCAGCCATAGATCGACTGGTCGTCATCGCCGACGCAGCAGATGTTGTTGTTGCCCTGCGCGAGGAGGCGCAGCCAGAGATACTGCGCGACGTTGGTGTCCTGGTATTCATCGACGAGGATGTATTTGAACTTGGCGTGGTAGTCGGCGAGCACTTCGGGGTGCTCGGTGAAGATGCGGATGGTGTGCAGCAAGAGGTCGCCGAAATCGACCGCGTTCAGCGTGGCGAGACGCGACTGATAGATTTCGTAGAGTTTCTTGCCCTTGCCTTCGGCGAACTGGCGCGATTCATCCGGCGGCAGTTTCTCTGGCCAGATGGCGCGGTTCTTCCAGCCGTCGATCAGCGAGGCGAGATAGCGCGGCGTCCAGCGTTTCTGGTCGATGTTCTCGGCTTCGAGGATCTGCTTGATCAGGCGCAGCTGGTCGTCGGTGTCGAGCACGGTGAAGCCGGATTTCAGTTTCACCAGCTCGGCATGGCGGCGGAGGATCTGGGCAGAGACAGAGTGGAAGGTGCCGAACCAGCGGAGACCCTCGCCTTCGGGCCCGACCAGGGCGAGCGTGCGCTCGCGCATCTCGCGCGCGGCCTTGTTGGTGAAGGTCACCACCAGCATCTGGCTCGGCCACGCCTTGCGCGTAGCGAGGATGTGCGCAACGCGCGTCGTCAGCACCCGCGTCTTGCCAGTACCGGCGCCGGCGAGGACCAGAAGCGGCCCTTCTGTGGTGATCACGGCCTCACGCTGCTCGGCGTTGAGGCCCTTCAGATAGTCGGCGTTGGGATCGGCCGCGCGAGGCTGGCGCGCGGCGGCGCGCTGCGAGATCGGGCGCGCGTCCTCGATCTCCATCTCCGGCTCGCCTCGATGGCTCTCCTCCGGAAGGGGCGGCTCCTCGCCATCGTTGTCATTTGGCAGCTGGTAGAATTCCAGCGGCGGCGCGCCGCCTTCGGCAATCGGCTCGTCATCGTCCGAACCGGGCTCGCGACTGACGGGCTCGTCGTCAGGAAAGGGAATGTCGTCGTCCCGGCCGGTCATGGTCCGCGTCGTCCGATTTGAAAGTGTGCGACCCTCGCCACAAGGAGGAGCGGGGGCGATGAGCGGACAATTGCCTTGCGACTCGAGAGCGTGCGGGATTCGTTCATTCCGCGCTGATCTGGCGGGGGTTTTCGCTTTCCGCAACCCTCAGGCGGCACAACCTTGATTCACGGTGTGTTCTGGTGGGGCTCGGCCGGGTCGGCGGATGCCTGGATGCTCTGGAGATAGGCCAGCAGCGCGTTGGCGCTTTCCGGTTCGAGCTTGAACTCCGGCATGTCGGAGTGGCCGGTCATCAGGCCTTCGACCAGCGCCTCCTCCAGTCCTTCGAGCGGATAGAGTTCGGAAAGACGGCGAAACGGGATCGCGTCGGGATGGCGGCTGCGTCCGGCCGGTGCGATGGCATGGCACTGGGCGCAGTGCCGGGCGGCGATGGCATGGCCCTGGGCGACCGGACTGTCGGCCGGCGTGGAGGAGTCCGGTGGAGTTACGCATGCACTCAGCACGAGCGCCAAAAGAGGGGGGACGAGACGCAGGCCGGGCACGAGCTTCTCCTCCACCGGACACTGCCTTTTCGCACGGCCACAATCCCACCGATTGACCTGGATCAGACGGGTCAGCCTGACAAAGCGCGCCAGGCGACATAGGCGGCGACCAGAAGGATCAGTAGCGCGAACAGGGTGCGGGCCAGGCGGGCGTGTTTCGTGAGGCGCCGGGCGACCGCGAGTCCCGCGAGCCCGCCAGCTGCGCCGCCCAGCAGAAGCAGGCCGGCAAGGCGCCAGTCGACAAGGCCGGAGAGGGCATAGTTCGCGGATGTCGCCGCGCCGAACAGCGCCACGGAGAGGAGCGATGAGGCGGTGGCGTTCGCCATTGTCATGCCGGTCGCGAGCATGAGGCCGGGAACGATCAGGAAGCCGCCGCCGATGCCGAAGAAGCCGGCGGCGAGGCCGGTCAGAAGGCCGAGCGGGGCAAGGCGCAGCACCAGCTTCATGTTGATGTGGACGTTCGGGTCGCCTTCGCTCGATGGCTTGCGGAACATGGAAAGGCCGATGGCCGCCATGGCGATGGCGAAGGCGATGAGGAGCTGCTGGCCGCTGATCAGCTTGGCGAGGCTGGAGCCGGCGAAGGAGCCGGCGAGGCCGGCGATAGCAAAAACGGTTGCGCATGGCCATTTGATGCGGCCACCGCGCCAGTGGCCGACGAGATTGAAGACAGCGTTGGCGGCGACGGCGGCGCTCGCCGTGCCAACTGCGACGTGCGCGTCGCGTACGCCGCCGAGATAGAGGAGGACAGGCGCAGCAAGGACAGAACCGCCGCCGCCGAACACGGCGAGAAGAAAGCCGACTGCGGCGCCTCCCGCGATGATTGCGATGGCCGGATCGGGAAACATTGCTGGCCCCCTCCGAAATCAGATCTATCCGTGGCGATGGCTGGCGGTCGCGAACCCTGCCTTCTTCCACGCTTCAAGTCCGCCCTCGAGAACGTAGGCTGGTTCGCCAACGTGGGCAGCAAGCTGGTCGCAATTGGCGCTGGTGCGCATTCCGGTCTTGCAGGTGAAGACAACGGGTATCACGCTTCGAACCTTGAGCTCGCCGGCAATGAGGCGGGACAGCGGCGCGGAGACAGCGCCCTGCACGTGTTCATTTGCGAACTCGCCAGGTTCGCGGATGTCGATCAGCGTGACTTCGCCAGCCTCAAGTCGCCGCGCGAGGGACCTGGCGTCAACGGGGACAAGAGCACTCATCTGCGTTTCTTTCTGACTGGTTTGTCGGGACAGAATATCGACGCCAGCGTGGAGATGACCTGGACCGCCGCGGGATCCGCGATGCGGTACCAGATCGCCTGGCCGTCACGCCGCGTCGAGACGATGCCCGCCTCCCGCAGCACGGCGAGGTGCTGGGAGATGGCGGACTGGGAGAGTCCCAGCGGCGCCTGAAGCGCGCCAGCCTGACGTTCGCCCTGGCCAAGCTGGCACAGGATCATCAGGCGCTTTTCGTTTCCCAGCGTCCGCAGGAGGTCTGCGGCCTTGCCGGCGCTGGCTTCGAAATCGGTGAGCGAGAATGCGTTCATATCCATCATGCAGAGCAATATATTAGGTCTTGCTAATTTAGCAATAGCTAATATATCAGCCGTGTGAAATTCCTGATGGAGGCTCCGAATGGCCGGGATTGAGGCGTTTTTCGACCAGGCGACGTCGACGGTTTCCTACCTGTTGTGGGATCAGCCGACGCGAAAGGCTGCAATCATCGACGCGGTGCTGGATTTCGATTCGGCGACGGGGCGGCTCGGCAGTGGGTCAGCGGACGCCGTGCTGGCGCGGGCGCGTGAGCTGGATCTGGCCGTCGAATGGGCGCTGGAGACGCACGCTCATGCCGATCACCTGTCCGCTGCGGACTACATCCGCCGGAAGACTGGAGCGAAGATCGGCATCGGCGCCCGGATCACAGACGTCCAGACCCGCTTCCGCGCGCTGTTCGGCGCCGCCGAAGCAGAAACCGAGGCGGCTGTTTTCGACAGGCTTCTTGAGGATGGGGAGGAGGTCGAACTCGGGCAGACACGCATTCGCGTGATGCATACGCCGGGGCACACGCCTGCCTGCGTGACCTATGTCGCGGATGACGCAGCCTTTGTCGGGGACACGCTTTTCATGCCCGACTATGGCACGGCGCGTGCGGACTTCCCGGGCGGCGATGCAGCGACGCTCTATCGCTCGATACGCCGCATTCTCAGCCTGCCTGAGGCAACGCGCATCTTTGTGGGCCACGACTACCTGCCGGCGGGCAGGGACAAGCCGGCGTGGGAAACGACGGTCCGGGACGAGCGCAAGAACAATGTCCACATCCGCGACGGCGTGAGCGAGGAAGAGTTTGTCGCGATGCGCAAGGCGCGGGACAAGACGCTGGCCGCGCCGAAGCTGATCCTGCCATCGCTGCAGGTGAACATTCGCGGCGGCGCGCTGCCGAAAGCCGAAGAGGACGGGCGCGTCTACCTGAAGACGCCGGTGAACGCGATCTAGATGCCCGGACGCCTACTGCGTCTGGATCGTTTCCAGATAGCGGATCAATGCCGCCACATCCTCGGGACGGAAGCGGTATTCGGGCATGTCGGGGTGGCCGACAATTATGCCTTCGGCGAGTGATTCCTCGAGCGCCGCGACGGGATAGCTCTTCGACAGCTCGCGCAGTGGCGGGGCTTCGGGATGCTTGCTGCCGTCATTGCGGCTGATGGCGTGGCAGGCGGAGCAGTGGACCTCGGCGAGGAAGCGGCCTTCGGCGGCGACTGGATCCGTCGGCGGCGGGACTTCGCTTGATGAGCAGGCGGCAAGGATCAGTGACGGCAGAATGACAAGGCTGGCGCGCATGGTTCCTCGCTTTGCCCTACCCGACTCAGAGACTAGCGGGGCCGGCCGGCTCTCACCAGCGAGTGATGTGTGGCGGTCTTGCTGGGGCGGAGCAGGTGGTCCAGTTTCCGCGCCGGGGAAGGACGCCATCTAGAGATCATTCCAAGGGAGAGACTTCATATGAAGCGTTTTCTGATGCTGACCGCGATGGCGGTTGGACTGGGCGCCGGCGCGGCGCACGCCCAGAAGGTGGCCGACCTCGGCATGGCGGGAATGGATCCGGCCTCCGGCAAGGCGCCGAAGCAGGCCGTCATCTTCTTCCACGGCTATACCCAACAGGGTCAGGCGATGAAGCCGATTGCGGACACACTGGCGAAGCGACTGCCGGATGCGGCCTTCATCTTCAACAACGGGCCGATGCCGCAAGGCAACGGCTATTCCTGGTATGTGCTGCGCGGCGAGGACCCGGAAAACACCAAGGGCAAGGTGAAGGACATCGCCGTCGAGACGGTGAAGAAGGTGTCGGAGGGCCTCAAGATTCCGAACAGCCAGATCGTCGTGGTCGGGTTCAGCCAGGGCGGCGGCGTGGCGTTCGACGCAGGCTCGTGCTCCACCCCGGACGTGAAGGCGGTGGTGTCGCTGGCGGGCGTGCTGGCCAATGGCGATTGCGCGAAGGAAGCATCGGGCACGCCGGCAAGCGTGTTCATCGTCCACAATGACGGCGATCCGACCGTGAAGGCCGACCGCATCCAGGCTTTCCAGGACGCCGCGAAGAAGAGCGGCTATGATTCGAAGCTGGAAACCGTTGTCGGCACGACGCACTGGCCGGCGCCGGAAGGCCTCATCAAGGCGCAGGACTTCATCGTCGCCCAGCTCGGCGGGAAGTAGCGCGTTCACACGTCTCTGAAAACGGCCATGCGCTTCGGCGCGTGGCCGTTTTGCTGCGCCCGGCTGCGCAATTTGAGGGCGCCCAGTGAACGGGAATCGAGCGGCGTGCCGGTTTTCCCCAGAGCGGCGGATGTGATTGGACCAGCAGGCTGGCCCTGATTGCGCCGCTGCGCATGCTGGGCGTGGAAGCGGCAAGGGGCATGCGATGGGACTGTTCAACCTTTTCGGCGGGAAGAAGAAGGACGAGGCAAAGGCCAAGGCGCCGGAGGCCAAGCCTGTCGAAGCGAAAGCAAAGCCAGCCGCAGTGGCGGCGCCTGCGGCCAGGCCGGCGGCGCAGATCGCGCTGGCTGCAGGCGAGTCGGGCGTGAAGCAGGTGAAGCTCAGACTGAAACTGGCGGCTTCGCTTCGTGCAGGCGAGCATGCCGAAGCCTACAGGGCAGCGAAGGATCTTGCTGCGATACAGGCGAAGGCCGGGCGCCGCGTTGGAGCGCGCGTGTGGACGGCGGAAGCCGAGCGCATTCTCGCCAAGCAGGAAGCCGCCTAGTCCAGCGCTTCGAACAATCCTTCGTAGCGTGCGACAAGGCCGTCCTTGTCGAGTTCGAGTGCTGCGGTGAAGCCGTGCGCCACGCCGAGGTCGATATATCGCCAATAGGTGTCGCTGATCTTTTCGTAGCGCTGGCGAGAGGGGACAACCGTCATGTTGTCGGCCGCGATATAGGCGGCGTCGAACTCGCCATCGCCGCCAAGGAGTTTCATCGCCAGCGAGTTGCAGAAGGGCGTGGCCGAAAGATCGAGCTCGCGGCAGCCGTCGAGGTGCGGGGCGGGGCTGCGGTCGATGCGCCATGCGGTCTCGCCGGTACGCTCGATGGTGAGCCAGCGGTCATCACCGTTCATGTGCTCGATGCGCAGCGTACGCGTTCGCCATGCGGGATCGAGCGTCCAGATATAGCGGAGGGAGAAAGGATGCTCTCCGCCGTCCACCAGCGTGGAGCTGACGGTGACGCCGTGCTTCTCGATGTCGAAACGGGCCAGTTCAAGTCCAGGCTGATCAATACGCCGCCAGCGGCGAAACATGTCGCTTCCCACGCTCCCGATGAGTGAATTCTTTCAACACACACAAAACAAAGGCCGCAGGTAAACGAGCATCCGTTCGCAGGGGTTCCATGGCGTTTTCGACATGTGGCAGCAGTCGACAGCCCCGACTGCCAAACAGCAGCGGGAACGATTCTGTTCATTGACGGGTAAGTAGCCAGGTCGACCCTTTATGTACGGGTCGGAAAAGGAGTCGTCAGTTGTCCAAAGCGTTCAAGGCGGGAAGTGAAGTCGTCGAAACGGGAGCCGGCGAAGACATCGAACAGCGCCTGAAGGGCGCAACGATGCTGACCGCCGAAGTGCTCTACTACATGCCGGACCATCCGAAGCTGCTGCAGACCTTCATGTGGCAGACGATGGACTACGCGCCGAAATACCCGCGTCTCGCCCAGTTCCTCGACTACTGGAAGCGCGAGATCGAGGCGGTGATCCATTCGGTGCGCGTGGCGCATTCCGAGCCGTTCGCGGCGCCTGCGTATCGCCATGCGAGCGGCATCCTGCGACTGCACTAGCCTATTTCCCTGCGGCCTTCGCATCGGCGATGCGGCCGCCGAGCAGCATGTTGGTCATGCTGTAGTTCGCTTCGTGGCAGGCATATTCGTAGACCTGGTCGTCGACGCGCGTGAACGAATATTCGGCGCGCCACGGGCTCGCATAAAGATCCGCATCCTCGACAGTGAACTCGTAGAGCAGTTCGTCGTCAGAGAGCCGGCTGAAGCGCTCGACCACCCTGCTGTCCGGTCCGACGAGGATCGGTCGGCCATATTGCCCGCGGGCCGGATCGTCGGGGCGGAAGCCGGTGGTTTCGACGACGAGCGTGTCGCCCTCCCAGCGGCCGGTCGACCAGCCTTCGAACGAAGGCGGATGGTCGGGCGGCGCCGCGCTGCCGAGATGGATCGTACGAAAACCCGCGACGTCCTCGTTGGTGATCACCACGGCTTGCGGCGTCTGCACGATCTGCGTCGTCATCACGATGGGCCAGGTGCGCATCGGCGCATGTGCGCTGCCGCCGAGGCAACGTTCCGCAAGCGGGCGGTCTTCAGGATGGTCGAAGCCGTTCTTGTCCAGCGCGTCGCGCCGGGCCACAGCGGCGAGGCCTTTGGCCGACAGCGGCATCCTGCCGTCCGCCGGCTCCACCAGGAGCGAGGTGCGCGCCTCGCCGCGGACGGCGGCGAGTTCGCGCACCGGCGTGTGCGTGATGTCGGGATCTTCGACGCGGTCAAAGCGCGAGAGGAGGCTGGCGACGAGCACGCGTTCCTGCTCGGGTGTGGCGGCAAGCGCCTGTGCGCTGTCCGGACGCTCGAACCGCGTCAGGAACGCCGCCAGCCAGACGCCGTGGAAATCCGGGCGTCCTTCGCGCGTGCGTGGCGGTTCGTAGGCCGCCGGCGCCTGCGCGAAGGCGGCGGGCGAAAGCAGCAGGCAGGCGGCGAGCGCGAAACAGCGATTGTCCATGGCTGACCCCATGAGAGCCGCTCCGCATAACACGATGCGGCGCAGGGAGGCAGGCCGGTCAGGCAGTTTCGCGGGCTCCGGCGGCGCCTATTTCTTCGTCACGACAAGCGGCAGCGCGTTGTCGAGCTGCGACCAGGTTCCGGCGATCGACTTGCCGTCGGCGGCCAGCGTTCCCTGATAGCTTCCCATGACCGCGGCGACGTCCATCGACACATTCTGGCCGTCACGGGCGATGCTGTTGACCGGGATGCCGGCGGTGTTCTGGTCCGGCGAGTCGAGCGTGACCGTGGTTTTTCCGTCCGCGGTCTTGATGTGGAAGATCACCGTCAGCGTGGCGCCGCCGGCTTCAAGCTTGCCTGTCCAGTCGCCGTCGAGGCCCTGCACCGCCTGCGCGTGCGCGGCGCCCGAGAGGGCGATTGCGACGGCGACAGCGGATAGCGCTTCACGAAGTTTCATGGGGTGTTTCCTTTTCTGTATGTCGCCGGGTTGTTCCGGCCGGGGAGGCCGTTCAGGGTTTCATGCGCTTGACGATCCAGTCGGAGATGGTGGTGAGGCCGATCGGCGCAAAGGTCTCTTCAATCTCGCCATACTCGGCCACTGCGCCGGTCTTCGCAGTCTGGAACAGGTGGTTGAGGTTGGGCAGTTCAACCGTCGTGACGTCGGGATTGTCCTTCATCACCGCCTTGATGCCGGGAAGGTTCTGATAGGATGGCACTTGCAGGTCCTTCGATCCGGTAACAGCGAGGACAGGGGCCTTCACCTGGCTCAGCACCGGCGCTGGATCGTATTTCAGCAGGTCACGCAAATAGGGCGACGCGAACTGCTCGGCTTGCTGGTTGGCCATCTCCTGCGTCATGCCCTGGGCAGCGCCGGCAAGCAGCAGGAAGTTGGCGGCGATGCTTTTCGCCGCCGCATCGTCCGGGGCGTTCGCGATGGCGCCGAGCAGCCCGAGGTTGGCGGCGCGCGCCATTCCTTGCTGCTCCTTCGGCAGCCCCATCGATGCGGCAATCAGCGTGCGTTGTTCGGCCATCAGATCCACGCCCTTCACGCCGACGCCGCCCATCATCACGATGAAGGCGACATCCGGGTTGCGGATGGCGGCCATCGGCCCGGTGATCGAGCCTTCGCTGTGTCCGATCAGGCCGATGCGCCTGGGATCAATGTCGGGCCGGGTGCGCAGGAAGGCGAGGCCGGCTTCGACGTCAGTCGAGAAGTCGGCGGGTGTCTTGTTGAGGAAGACGCCGGTCGACTTGCCAAAGCCGCGATCATCGCAGCGAAGCACGGCGATGCCCTTGCGGGTGAGATGGTCGGCGAGGACGCCGAGAACCTTGTGGCCGAAGATGGTCTCGTCACGGTCTTGTGCGCCTGAACCGGTGATGAGGATGGCGGCAGGATGCCGGCCGGCCTTCTGCGGAGCGGTCAGTGTGCAGGCGAGGCGGACGCCGGACTCTTTCGGATTGTCGTAGGCGACTTCTTCCACCTTGTACGGGAAGGGTGCTTTCGGCGTCTGCGGCCGCTTGGGTTCGGGCAGCGCAGCGTTGGTCGAGGTGCGCGTCATGATCAGCGGCATGGCCATGCCCTGCGACCACTCGCCTGTGATGGTTGCGCCGTCAGCGGAAACATCGCCTTCGTAGCGGCCGCGAATGGACGGCACGTCGAACGAGATGCGGCTGCCGTTGCGCGTCAGGTTGGTCGCAAGGATGTTGTTGGCGACCTGGTCGGGGGAGTCCATGAGCAGGCGTGAGCCGTGCTCATCGGAAAAGACACGGTAGACGAGCCGCAGCTTCATCTGCCCCTGGACATCGAGCACGCCTTCCCAGCGGCCATCGAGGCCGGCGATGGTTGGAAGCGGCGGCACTTTCCCGGCGGCAAGCTTCAGCGGGAAGGTTCCGTTGGGAGTCTTGTACGTGCCTGTCCAGGCGGACGCGGCGGCGTCCCATGTGCCGGTGAAGGTCGCGTTGGTCGTCGGGACGTGAAAACTCAGAGCGCCGTCGGCGAAGCTCAGTTGCTCGAGCGCCGTTCCCCAGCGGCCGGTCTGGTGGCTGCCGATCGTGCCCCGGAAATTGCCGGGCGAGGCCTCGTCGATATGGATGCCGAGCTTGTAGGTGAGCTGCGGCGTGACGAGATCGCCGGTCCAGTCGCCTTTTGGGGACTGGTTTGCCTGCTGTGCGAAGGCCGGGGCGATGGCGGGTTGTGCGGCGATGGGCGAAATGATCAGCGCGGCCGCGAGAGCGCCGAGGCGCGAGCGTATCGAGGTCATTTTTGGTCCCCCTTCTGAAAAATTTCTTCGATCTTCATGCCGAAGACGTCGGCGATCCTGAAGGCGAGCGGCAGGGACGGATCGTATTTCCCGTTTTCGATGGCGTTGACCGAGTTGCGCGACACATCGAGCAGCTTGGCGAGATCGGCTTGAGTCCAGCCTTTTTCTGCTCGAAGGACACGGATGCGGTTTTTCATGATCGCTTGTCGCCTCGCTCAACGCTTGGCGATGTGCCAGCCGACCCAGCACACGAGGAAGCCGACTAATTGTCCGAGCGCGATCCAGATCGCGCCGAGAAGGAAAGCGGGCGCGGCCGGAGCGGGGGGAGATCCGTCCGGCGCGCGCAACGCCTCGCCGATCCATCCGGTCAGCGTGTCGAGCACGCCCGGCTGGAGCAGCACAGGAAGAAGGGCAAGCGAACCCAGCAGGCCGAAGAGACCGCCGAACACCCATGAGAATTTCTGCGCAGCTCGTTCGAACTCGTCCTGTCTCTTCCACGCAAGCAGAGAGAACGCTGCGAGCCAGATGAAGGCGGCATAGGCGAGCACGAGCCCCGCCGTTCCGCGCGTCACGATCGCAATCGCGACCAGCGCCCAGAAACCGAGGGCAGCGGCGAGACGCCAGGAACGGGCGGAGAGGCGCGACATCGATCAATACCGCTCCGCTACGATGCCACGCAGCTTGAGACGCTTCTGCACGCTCTCGGGTCCGACGAGGTGGCCGGCGCCGACGGCGATGAATGAGACGCCCGAGCCTTCCAGCATCTCTTCGATCTGGCCGGCCCAGTTCTCGTTGCGGTCGGTGAGCAGCGCGTCGACCTGCTGTTTCTGTGCGCCTCGCGCCGAAGCCATGGTCGAGATCAGCATTTCAATGGGAAGCGTGTTGCCTCTGGCCCATTGTTCGAAGACCTGTCCGCCGACCCAGGCGATGCCGGTAGTCACCGCGGGAGGCATCGCGAGCTGCGCGCGCAGGGCCTGAAGCTGGACTTGCTCTGACGGCCCGGAGAGCACGCGGAGCTGGTCTTCGGGCGTTTCGAGGCCTTTCACCGGGCGACCCTGTTCGTGGGCAATGCGCGCGAGCGTGTTGTCGATGCCAGCTTCGCTGCTGTAGCCAGCCGAGACGAAGGTCCCGACACTGATCAGGTTGGCGACATACCAGGGCTGCATCCGGTCGATTTCAGCACGCGCTTCGGCGGGGACGCTGGCGCGGTCCAGCGCTGCATTGAGGGCCTTGCGTTCGGGCTCGGTGAGTCGGGCAGACAGCGGCGGGCCGGAGGAACGGGCGTGCTTCAGGAAGAGCGGCCGCGTTTCTCGCTGGAACCGGGCGCGGTCGGCCGGGATGGCGATCTCGAGCCAGAGTTCCTTCGATTCATCAAGGGCGGCTTCGAGTTTTGGGCTGCGCCATTCCAGCTCCGGCGGCAGGATGTGGATCGTGCCTGTGAGATAGATTGTAGAGTCGGCATCGCGGATCACCCACATCGGCAAGCCCCTGACCTCTGGAGCGGCGGCAGTGTTCGGCTCAGGCGGAGCTGATTGAGGTGCGGGTTCGGATTTCGAGCACGCGCTCGTGGCGAGCAGGACAGCCAACAGGAATGCGGAGCAGCGGATCATCATGTCCCCCTTCGGCGCCTCAGCGGCGCCGGATCCACCATCCCGCCCAGGCGATCATCGCGCCAGCCGCCTGCAGCATAATTGTCGTCATGACGCCAAGCGCGAAACCGCCCTTTGCGCCGGGCCAGCCCGGCGACCAGGACGCCGCTATGCGGTCTACCAGGTCGCCGGCTGCGGGGAGGAAACGAACGGCAGGCACGAGGAGAACTGCAAGGATCAGCGCGCCGCCGCCGCCATGCATCCATGCGACCTTGTTGGCGGTGCGTGCGGCTTCATCCATCCGCATCCACGACATGCCGACAAAGATCGCACCCCACACGGTCGCGGAGATGAGAAGGCCGATGCGGGAGAGCTGATCGAGAACTGGAAAGGCAAAGAGGAGGATCGACATCGGGACGAGCGCAATCAGCCCGTAGAACCATGCCGGAAGACGCTTGATGGCCATGCCACGCCTCCTTTTCTTTTTGACAAGGAAACTTTGCATCGACTTTGAAGCGAGTCAAGCGGCAGAAAAAGAAAAAGTCCCGGCGCCGTTTGCGTTTACGGATGCTGGCGCGGCTTTGCGATGACGCGCACGCTTTCATTAGGCCGTCGTCACGAACGGCCATTGATTGGGACAACAACAATGCGGTCATTGCTCATTACGGTCGCCGCGGCGGCGCTCGCCGCGGCGTGTGCGAACGCGCCTCAAGAGGCGATCACATCCTACTATGCGAAGTATTCCAGCGAGCAGCAGGACCACGTGCCTGCGTTCAAGGACAGGCGGCTTGAGCGCTTCACCAACAGCCAGATGGAGAAATTCGACAGCGAGTACGAGTTTCTGCAGTACGTGCGCGATGTGAAGCGCGAAGTGGAGCGGCGCGGAGAGTGGTGGGCCGGTCCTGGGGTGCAGTATGCGCAGGTCGGTCCGCCGATACCTCCGCCATGCGATCCCGAGAAGGAAGACTGTCCGGAGGAGAAGGGTGATCCCGTAGTCGTCACCGGATCCAGGATTTCGGCGCCGGCGGAAAGCTTCGCGGTTTCGGTGACTACCTTCGAAAGCCTGTCGGTCGCCAGTGGCAGCATCACCAACAACCAGAATGTCGGCGTCGATGAAGGCGATATCGTCAAGCTGATCGGACGCTTCCTGGTGGTGCTGCAGGATGGCCGGCTGTTCGCGGTCGACCTGCTGCCGGATGGAAAGCCGGGGATGCGGCTGGCCGACCGGCGCAATGTCTACGACAAGCCGGACGACGATGGCTGGTATGACGAGATGCTGGTGACGGGGAACCGCATTCTCATCACGTCCTACAGCTATGAAGAGGATGGCACGAAGCTGTCGGTCTTTCGCATCGACGACAAGGGCAGGATGACGGGCGAGGGCGCGTTCGTGATCTCGTCCAACGACTATTACTCGGTCGACAACTATGCGACGCGGATGGTGGGCGACAAGCTGGTGATCTACTCGCCGGTCCATCTGCGCGACATTGATCCCGACGAGCCGGCGCCATGGCCCGTGGTGCGGCGCTGGACGAAAAATTCGGACCGGGCGGAGACGGAAGGAACGCCGCTGTTCGATGCACGCGGCATCTACAAGCCGATGCAGCCAACATTGGACCCGGTGGTTCACACCGTATCGGTGTGCGACCTCGGAACGGCATCGGCGGAAACAGGTCTGCCCTGCCGGTCGAACGCCATCACTGGCCCGCCTGACGCGGTCTTCTATGTCTCGCCGACGGACGCCTATCTCTGGGCGCCCAGTACGGATGACTGGTGGCAGGACCGGTGCCTGACGAACGATAGGCAGGTGGCCGACGGCATTCCTGGAGGTCTCTACCGCCTGCCGCTCTCCGGCGGCCGCGTGAAAATGATGAATGTGAAGGGCGCGCCGCAGGACCAGTTCGCCATCGACACATCGACGGACGAGATCCGCAGCCTCGTCATCTGGGGCGCCACCGGTTGCGACGAGTGGGGCGATGAGGGAATGACGCAGCTCAAGTATTTCAGCGCGCCGCTGTCGATGTTCCGCGATGACATCCGCACACCGTCCGGCTGGCACTATACCGGTGTGCCGGCGCCGGGCGGCGAGTCATTCGAGAACCGCTTCACAGGCGATCACGTCGTCTATGGCGCCAAGGCCGAGCCCTGGTACTGGTCCTATGCGCCCGACGCCGACGAGCCGCCGCAGGAAAGCCATGTCGTCGCCGTTCCGCTGAAGCGTCCGTCCGAAGCGGCTGTCCTAAAGGCGCCGCATGGGGTGATGCGTGCAGAACGTGTCGGCAATAATGCGGTGCTGACCGGTTATCGTGACAATGCGGGGCTCAGTCTCTCCTTCGTCGATCTCTCCGGCGAGCCGCGCATTGCGGCAACGGAAGTCCTGGAAGGCCGCTACGAATCCGAAGGCCGGAGCCATGCCTTCAACAGCCGTGTCGATGAAGGCGGCGGCGGGATGCTGGGCATTCCGACCGTAAAACGCGAGCGCGACAGCGGCAGGTGGTGGTGGCGCAGCCGCACCTCTGACGTCAGCTTCCTGACCTTTGACCGGACAGGCACGATGTTCGAAGCCGGAGAACTGGCGGGACGCGAGGACTCGGAAGACCCAGCCTACAAGTGCGAGGTATCGTGCATCGACTGGTACGGTAATTCGCGGCCGTTCTTCATCGCGGGACGGATCTTCGCGTTGACCGGCACCGAAATGGTCGAAGGCTCGCTGGCCGAGGGCCAGGTGCTGGAAGTGCGGCGGGTCAATCTGACGTCGCCGGTAAAGTAGAGTAGCGGCTCAGAAGCCGTCGCGGTCGGTGGTGATCGTCACGTCGCCCATCTGTATCTGGATGGCGGTGTCAGGACGGGCCGCCGCGGTCGCGGCGGCGTCGGGCGGCAGGCCGAGCCAGTAACCCTGGACCAGCCAGTCGCCCACATCCGTCGTGGCGTCTGCAGGGCGATTCAGCGTGACGGTGAGCTGCGCGCCGTCGCAGGCGCGGCCGTTGCAGTCGATGATGTAGTATCCGGCCATCGGCTCGCGCATCGCGATTGTGTTGGGGCCGTACTGGAGTTGGGTTGGATAGGCGCCGGCGGGAATGCGCAGCCGGACCATGCGTGCGCCGGGCGCCGAGAGTTGCAGCGTGACGACACGCGCGCCGTCTGCCCCGGCTGTCTCATTTACTTTCGTGGCGGTTGCGTGGGGCCGGTCGACAAAGTCGAGCTTTCGGCTGGCTAGCCTTGTGGTGATGCCCGGAAGTGTCGTTGCTTCGGCCACCGCCAGCTGGCTGGCCACCGCGGCGGGCAACGCTCCCGGCGGTGCAGATGCATAAAGCTCGGCTTCCTGCGAATCCATGTCGTAGTGGGCGACGAAGTTGAGCGCCAGCGGCCGTTCCTTGCTGAACGCCGGAACGAGCGTCGCCACGGCGAGCGCGGCGAAGAACGCCGCAGCAAGGCCGCTGAGCACGAAACTGCGACCCGCAGGAAGCGGTCCGGCCAGGGACAGGATGGGCGAGATTACCATGGCCGCGAGCACCCCGAAGACCGCTGCAAGGCCGAGGCCCATCATCACATCGACCAGAAAGATCATCGGAAAGAACATCAGCATGAGTATTGCGCCCGCAATCGTCCACGCGATCAGCGCAAAGCGCGGCAGCAGCCATGCGATTGCGGCGGCGATGACGAATACAACGGCGGGAATGAGGAAGACCATCGAGAAGCCGGGCACGGTGAACGAGAGACCGAGGCCGACAACGAGGAACCACAGCCATCCCGAGGCAAAGATCGCGGCGCGCGAGGATTTCGGCGCAACGAATGCAAGACCCAGCGCGCCGGCGAGAAGCGCGCCGATGAAGTAGACGGCGTTGAGCGCCTGCGGCTGAGCAATCCAGAAGGCGGGTTCGGGCCGGATGAGGCCGATGAGCTGCTGGCTGGTCCAGGCGAAGACGCCGGCGACGACATAGACGGCGGGCGGCAGGGCGAGGGCGCGCCAGTCAGGGCGCTTCCAGTCAGCGTCCTTCGAGGGGCGCATGAAGAGAATGGCGGCAAGGCCGAAGCAGAGGCCGAGCAGGACGAGGCTGAAGGTCTGCGGCAGCGAGATGAAGAAGCGCGAGGCGAAGTCGGAATAGGCGATTTCGGCGCCGGCCCGCTTGTCGCCGCTCCAGTCGGAGGCGAGGAAGGCGCGCGTCGCCCCGAGCGCCTGGTCGCCCATGTGCTGTACGCTGCGGCGGTCGATGTTGGCGAGGGCGTCACTGGGCGTGTGATAGAATTCAAGGCCGTCGCCGATGGCGATGTTGATGCCTGGATACATCTCCTCAAGGTGGACAGTGAGGTCCGTCGAATTCGGCAGGAGTTCGTAGACCGCCGTCATCATCGAGTTGGAGAAGGGTCGCGCGCCATTTTTCGCCCAGTCGGAAACAATGGCGGCGTTGGGATGCGAGGTCTCGAACATCATCGCCGGGCCGCGTACGCCGCGCGCCTCAAGGTTGATGATGCGGCCGACCTCGATGCCGTGGGCCTTGGCGTTGACGAAAGCTTCTGCGCCGAGAAGCGCGACTTCCTCGCCATCGGTGATCAGGAAGACGACCGGACGGCCGGGCGGGTTCTGTTTCAGGTGATGCGCCACCTCGAGCCAGACGGCGACGCCAATGCCATCGTCGCCAAAGCCGGGGCTGGCTTCGACGCTGTCATAGTGGGCGGTGAGGATAAGGGCGGGGCCCGTCTGCGGACCGGCGCGGAAGACGATGTTGGAGACGCTGGCGCAGCGTATGGCCGAGCCGGTGATCGAGCCGCGGCAGGCAGGCGCGGTGTGGATTTCGGGTTCGTAGCCAAGGCCGCGGATTTCGCTGAGCAGTCGCTCGCGGGTGGCGTCGAGCGGATCGGAATCGACCGGATGGGGCGTTCCATCGAGGATACGGGCGATGCGTTCCATCGCGCGCGTTGTATCGAACTGTTCGGTCGCGTTGGTCGTGCGCACCGGGTCGAGCTGAAGCGGCAAGGCGCGGAAGAAGAAGAGCGCGAACAGGACGGCAAAGACGGCGAGGGCGACGGGCGCGTTTGTGCGCACCGGTTCGACCCCCGGCGCCTGATCGTCGATGTCCATGGAACGCCTCCGCCCTTTTTCAGGAAGGATAGGGTCGAAGCGAAACTAGCGCCAGCGCAAGGTCTCGCCAGGATCGTCTGTGGTCGTCGGGGCAAGGCGCCGGACGGCCATGACGGCGATGAATGCTCCGGCAAGGCTGGCGACGCCGATTTCCAGCGAGCGGGAAAGCTCGAGCGCGAGCATGCCGGCCGCAAAGGGCGCCTTGAGCAGGATGGCGACTGCGATCGCCATGCCGAGTATGCCGAGATAGAGCTGTACGGTTGATGGATCAGGCAGAGCGAGCCCAGCAGCCGCCCCGAATGCGGAGCCAAACATCGCGCCGACATAGAGCGCCGGCGCGATCGCGCCACCGCCCCAGCGGAAGGAGAAGGTGATGGCGGTGGCTGCGATCTTCACTAGCGCAAGCACTGGCAGAAGCTGCGCGCCATAATTGCCGCCGACAGCTGCCGCCAGTGGTTCGAAGCCGATCCCCATGGTCTGCGGGAAGGCAATCGCCACGACGCCGAGAAGGATGCCGCCGAAGAAGGGAAGCAGCCACAGCGGCAGACGCATGCGTCCGGCGGCGGCCGCCAGCATGACCGGCGTACGCGCCCAGACGACAACGGCGCCCCAGGCAAAGAAGGCCAGCAGCGGGGCGGAGACAAGTGCAACGACATGATGCGCCGGCAGGATCGTTCCCGGCAGGGGAAGATCGATCACCGGCCGGCCGTCAAACTGTGTGAGTGCGGCGACGTACCCGGTGACGGAGGCGATTGCGACCGGCCCGAGGTCGGAGAGGCGCTGACGGCGAAGCACGAGTTCGCGGGCGAGGAAAATGCCGGCGAGAGGCGCGTGAAGAGCAGCAGCGATGGCCGCGGCGACGCCCATGCCGACCAGCATGCGGCGTGCGGCGACATCGAGGCCAAGCAGGCGCCCTGGCAGCATGGCGAGGCTGGCGCCGAGATGGGCCGCCGGTTCTTCGCGTCCGGCGCTGCCGCCATAGCCGAGGGAAACTACCGAGATCAGCGCCGACAGGAAGGAGTCGCGAAGGCCGAGCGTGGTCGAACGCACAGTGCCGCGCAGGCGGCGATTCTGGACGACATCCTGAAGGCCAAACGCCCGCGGCGCCGGTCCCCAGCCGAAAGACATTCCGAGGCGCAACAGCAAGGCGATGACCGCGCCGCCGACGATCGGCCCGAGCATTTTCTTCCACCAGACGAGATCGGCGAGGTTGGTGTAAAAGCGGCCCCGCGGCGCGTTGAAGGCGAGGAAGGATGCAAAGTCGACAAGGTTGCGGATGAGAATGACGGCAAAGGCGGCGAGTACGCCGACCAGAAGAGCGAGCGCCCACAAGTAAAGACCGCCCCGGCGGGGGCGGCCGATGACTTCGCCCGACGGCTGGATCAGTGCGCGCGACATTGCGCTGGCAGGTTCGGCGCGCGTCGCCTCGCGGGTCAAGCGGACCAGACGGTCGCCGCGCAATTTTTCGTGGGGACAGAGGGACTTCCGTCACGGCCGGGAATTTCGGTACGGGTGTGAAACGGTTTCATTTCCACCCGCGCGCGAGCGTGACAACACCGGGACGATGGGCGAGGGTCCGCGCGACTTTTGGGGGAAAAGGAGAGGATGATGCGTGGTGGTGTCGGCGTGGCCGTGCTGGCCTTGGCGATCCTGGGTTGCCGTGAAGCAGGCGATGTGCCCGAAGCGCCGAAGGGGCCCGCGCCGGCGCCGGCGATCACGCCCAGTCTTGTCATAGGATGCATGGCGCCGTTCACGCCGATGACGACGCGCGCGGATCTCGCGGCGGCCTTCGGTGAAGGCAATGTGATGCAGCAGACCGTCGATGGGCCGGACGGCGCCAAGCTCAAAGTGACGGCGATCTATCCCAATGATCCCAAACGCCGCGCTGAGGTGATGTTCTCGGATGATGCAGCCGGCACCGGACTTACCGGCGTGTCGGTCGGCCGCGATGCGACGGAGTGGTCGGGGCCGAACGGCCTCAAGGTCGGCGACCCGGTCGAGTCGGTTGAACGCTCGAATGGCGGGGGCTTCACGCTCAACGGCTTCGACTGGGATTATGGCGGACTGGTCACGGACTGGAAGGATGGGGAGCTAGGCGCGCAGGCGCCTAACTGCCACACCGTGGCGCGTTTCGAGCGCACGGCGAATCTCGAGGACACCAAGGTCAGCGGCGACAAGACGCACGCTTCGAACAGCAAGGCGATGCTGGCTGCTGCGCCGAAGCTGGTGTGGTTCGGCGTGGTGTGGTCGACGCCGGCGCCGCAATAGCGCCTACTCAGTCTTTGGGGCGTTCGCAGGCGATCTGCACCCCGTCCTGGTCGGCGCCCGCCATCGACACAGGAGTCAGTTCGCTGAACGTCGTGACCATGGTCCTCTTCAACGGATCGAGATCGGGATTTTCCCGAAAGTAGATGGACATGGCGCGATTGTATTGGCCGTGATCAAACGTCTCCCCGCCCAGCTTGCCCCAGTTGGCGACGTTGAAGGTAGACTTCTCTTCCAGTTTGCCGTCGCTGACCGTCCACGTGCCGCGGCCGACGATCCCGAGCTCGACGGACTTTTTTTCGAACACCGACTTCCAGACGCCGCTTGCCGCCCACGTGCCGTCGGAGACGTAGCTGACGGAATAGGCGCCCGATATCTCCTCGCCGTTGGTGATGTCCTTCCCGGCGAAGTCGCACGACCACGAGCCGCGGATCAGCGTCGCCGGATCCACGGCGGTCGCGGTCGCCTGTTTTGCACCGCACGCGGCAAGAAGAACGGACGACGCGCAGACAAGAGACGAAAGGCGAGACATGATTCCCCCCGAGTTTGGGCAATCACGCTGGACGGGAAAGGTTTCCGTCTTGCTTAGGCTGACCGCGAAAATCCTCGAAGAACCTCCGGAACTGGCCAGTTTCAGGGCTTCCTGACGCAAATTTGGTTCGCGTCTTCCGGGGTCGGCGTCCTATCTTTCCGCAACAGGCCGGGAGGAAGCATGTACCGCCGAAGGGACGTTCTGGGAGGCATTGCCGGCGGCGCGTTGCTGGCGGGCTGTGCGAGCGGCGCCAGTACGGCTGCGAGCGCTGGAGCGAGCGCGGCGGCTGGCTCCGTGGCGCCAAAGCTCTTCTATCTCGGACAGGCGAAAGTTTTCTCGTTGGATCCAGCGGTCGGTTCGCCGGTGACTCTCGTCGACGATACGCCGAAGGACGGGTCGCGGGCGACCGGCGTCAATGATGGCATCGCCATCAATTCACGAACCGGCCAGATCTTCTGGACCAACATGGGCCGTGCGCCGGAGCGCGACGGCTACATAATGCGCTGCGAGCGCGATGGCTCGGGCGTCACGACTGTTGTCAAGAAAGGCAAGACGTTCACGCCCAAGCAGCTCAAGATCGACGAGGCAGGCGGCAAGCTTTACTGGTCTGACCGTGAAGGCATGGCGATCCAGCGCTGCAATCTCGACGGATCGGCGCTGGAAACGATCGTATCGACCGGCAATCCCGTGCAGCACAAGGGGGAGCAACGGCGCTGGTGCGTCGGCATCGCGCTCGATCCGGCGCGCGGACACCTTTACTGGACTCAAAAGGGCGGCGACAACGCGTACGAGGGAATGATCCGGCGGACCAATATCAGGATGCCGGCGGGCGCCACAGCGGCGAATCGCGGCGACATCATCACGCTGTTCTCTCGTATGCCGGAGCCGATCGATCTCGACCTCGACCTGACGACGCGGATGATTTACTGGACCGATCGCGGCGACAACACGGTTTCGCGCGCGCCGATGGACCCGAAACCGGGATACGATCCGGCGACGCGCGTCGACCGGAAGGTACTTGTGAAGGACCTCAAGGAAGCGATCGGCATTGCGCTCGACCTGCCGCGGCAACGCATGGCCTACACCTCGCTAGGCGGCGAAGTCGGCATCGCGAAACTGGACGGTTCCGAGGCGCGCATGCTGGCGACCGGGCAGGGGATGCTCACGGGCATTGCCTGGGCCTAGCCTCACCGGCGGAGCCCGAAGGCCCCGCCGGCTTGGCATCGAGAACCTGGGTTGGGGGACGGTTCTCGAGTTCAGATTGCTCAACTGCCGTTGCCGCGTGCGGCGGCGGGATTGTGAAGATGTCATCGGCGGCGCGTATTTCGCTTCGGCCGCATCCAATGCAGTTGAACAAAAACTCCCGAAGTGGTC
>DATBNA010000453.1:0-4215 GCA_036554545.1 Hyphomonadaceae bacterium | reverse complement strand
CGGCTGGCCGGGCAGGTCAGACTTCAAGGCCTGTAAGGTCTGATCGCGGCGCCCTGCAACCAACGGCAACGGATGCATGTAGTTGAGCGCAGCGCGTTCTGCCGTGCGTCAGCTCAATTCATTCTAGACCTCAGGGGAGATGTCTAGGACGTCTGGCACAGCCCGCGATCAACCGCCTTCAACGCGCGCTCCGCTTCTGCGACGTGACGTTTAACAGCGACAAAGCTGTCGGGGGTCACCGACATGGAATCGATGCCGCACGCGACCAGGAACTCCGCGAATTCCGGATGGTCGGATGGCGCCTGTCCGCAGAGCCCAACCTTGGCGTAGGCCTCATGCGCGGCAACGATGACGTTGCGGATCATCCATTTGACCGCGTCATCCTGCTCGTTGAAAAGATCGGCCAGCTCCTCTGAGTCGCGATCCACGCCAAGGGTAAGCTGCGTAAGATCGTTGCTTCCGATGGAGAAGCCGTCGAATCGCTGTGCGAACTCCTTCGCCAGAACGACGTTGGAAGGGATCTCGCACATCACGTAAACTTCGAGGCCGTTCTCGCCGCGCCGCAGGCCGTTCTCCGCCATCACTTCGAGGACAAGGTCGGCCTCGCGGACTGACCTGCAGAACGGGATCATCACAATGACGTTGGTGAAGCCCATCTCTTCGCGAAGCCGTTTAAGCGCGCGGCACTCGAGCGCAAATCCCGGACGATAGCGGGGGGAGTAGTAACGAGACGCGCCGCGGAAACCGATCATGGGATTTTCCTCCCGTGGTTCGAGTTCGGCGCCGCCCAATAGATGGGCGTACTCATTCGTCTTGAAATCGCTCGTCCGGATGATGACAGGTTTTGGATGGTAAGAAGCCGCCAGTCGCCCGAGGCCTCGAGCCAGCCGGTCGACGAAATACTCAGTGCGATCTGCATAGCCCCGCGTCAGCTCGTCGATAGCGCGCTTGGCGTCCTCGTCCTTGAGCTGGTCAAAATGCACCAGCGCCATCGGGTGGACCTTGATGTGATTGCTGATCACGAACTCCATGCGGGCAAGTCCAACGCCGTCCGCGGGCAGGCGCCACCAGCGGAGCGCGGCCGCCGGATTAGCAAGGTTCAGCATGACCTTGGCGTCGGTCTCTGGGATCGACCCGACGTCGACATCGGTCACTTCAACCTTCGCCACGCCTTCGTAGACATAGCCTTCTCCACCCTCGGCGCAGGATACCGTTATCTCCTGCTGGTCGTGCAGGATGGACATTGCCTCGCTGGCGCCGATCACCGCAGGCAGACCAAGCTCACGACTGATGATGGCGGCGTGAGAAGTGCGGCCGCCATGTTCGGTGATAATCGCCGATGCACGTTTCATTATGGGAACCCAATCCGGGTCAGTCGTCCGGGTGACCAGGATGGATCCGTCGACAAAGCGGCCGATGTCGCCGGCGCTTTCGATGAGGCAGGCGCGGCCGCTGGCGGCGGCTTCGCCGATGCTGAGACCCTTGGCCAGCGTCCGGCCCTTTGAGAGGACGCGATACGAACGGATGACTCCCGCTTCCTTGCGCGACTGGACTGTTTCAGGCCGGGCCTGCACCACATAAAGCTTGCCGGTGTCGCCCGCCTTCGCCCATTCGATATCCATCGCGCATCCATAGTGGCGCTCGATGACACAGCCCCAACGGGCGAGAGTGAGGATTTCGTCCTCGGCAAGCGCGAATGAGGCGCGTTCGATCTTCGAGGTCGGAACATTCCGCGTCGTAGCGCCTGCGTCATTGGCGTAGATCATCTTGATCGACTTGCCGCCAAGCTTCTTCTCGATGATCGGCTTGACTTGTCTGCCGTACAGAAGCGGTTTGAACACCTGGTATTCGTCAGGATCGACGGCCCCCTTCACCACATTCTCGCCCAGGCCAAGCGCCGCGTTGATGACCACCACCTTGTCGAAGCCCGTTTCCGTATCGACAGTGAACATCACGCCGGCCGCGCCAAGATCGGAGCGGATCATCAGCTGAACGCCAATGGAGAGCGCAACCTTCATGTGGTCAAAGCCCTGCGCCTTGCGATAGCTGATGGCCCGGTCGGTGAAGAGCGAAGCCATGCACTTGCGGCAGGCCACGAGCAGGTCATTTTCGCCGCGGACGTTGAGATATGTCTCCTGCTGTCCGGCAAAGCTGGCGTGGGGGAGGTCTTCCGCCGTCGCGCTGGAGCGGACAGCTACCGAGACGTCGGTCACGTTCATCCTGCGCCCGAGTTCCCGATAGGCTGCAGTAATCGCCTGGGCGGTCCGGCTCGGCCACTCTCCGCGCAAGAATAGCGATCGAATGGCCTTGCCCGCCTCCGCAAGCGCGAGCTGGCCCGCATCCAATCGTTGCAGCGCATCCTGGATCGACTCGCGAAGATTGTTGGCGTCTACGAAATCCCAATACGCATCGGTCGTCGTCGCGAAGCCTACAGGGGTCTCGACGCCAGCTTTGCCAAGTTTCTGAACCATCTCGCCAATCGAGGCGTTCTTGCCTCCCACGCGCGCGACATCGCCTCGGCCGATTGTTTCGAACCAGACAACCTGTTCCGCTGCCGACTTCATGGGATCGCTCCGGATGCGTTACTTGATATCCATCCAGCTTCGGCGCGGTCGCGCTTTGATCTCGCGCAGATCGCGGGATCCCTTGGGTCCATATATCCCCTCATGTCTGGGGCCCTTTCGGCACGGGATGGGCGTGCCGCCGAGTTCGGTGAACCACTTGCGCGCCGTGACGAGGGTCGACCTGAGGCGATATCGTCAACGGGCGCCTGCTGCCGGCCAAGCCAAGTTGCAGGGCCTGGATACTGGGTTTCCACCGTGCGATCGCCGCGTCGTGTCTTGAGCCCGCGCTTCGTGGGCCGCGAATATCAGCCGCAGGATTTGGCGCTGGCCTTGCAACCTCAGATAGATCATGCGCGCCTCATGCGCGTATCTTAATTGTCTGCATGTGTCGTGCGGCCGCTCAGCCTCCCCGGAGCCGTTATGTCGTCTTCCCGTCGCGACCTACTTGGCCGTCGCAGCTTCTTGCGCACCGGTGCGCTGATTGGGGGCGGGATGGCGCTCAGCAGCCTATTGCCAAGTTGGGCGCAGGCGGTAGCGCCTGGCGTCGCGCGCCGCGCTCTCGCGGGTCGAAAGCGACCTTCTGCGCGAACATCTGGGTCATCGTGTCCACCGCGCGATGAACTCGAAGAACGCCGCCGAACAGGAAAAGGTCATTGGTCGGCGTCTTCCGCCGATAATGGCAAGCTTGCGCCGCGCCGCCGCGCGCGGGAGGACTGAGCGACCGCAACTGGTCCCAAACAGCCGGCCCGTTGCTCAGCAGGTTCAGCGCCTATTGACGCGCGTGCCTCCGCGGGTCCTAGCTGGCGGAAAGCATCCAAGAATGCTGGCCAGACATATCGGGGAGAAACTCATGAAACGGACCACAGGCCTGTTTGCGGGCGCAATGCTCGGTCTGACGCTCGCGACCGGCGCGCCGTCCGCGGTGGCTCAGGCGCCGGCTACCAAGGCAGGGGCAACTTGCGGGGCGAAGAGCGACCCGGCGGTTCCCAACAATGCCACTGAACCCAAAAGCGGGCGCCAGTTCGTCCTGCAATATCCCTGCGACCTCAAGAAGGACGAGAAGGTCGTCCTGATCCTCAACATCCACGGCGCTGGTTCGTCGTCGAGCTACCAGCATCGCTACTTTCCGGCAGGCGACTACGCCGAGAAATACCGTCTCGTCGTCGCGACGCCCACTGCCGCGGCGGCCATGCCCGGCCGGGTGTGGAGAGCGGAGGCGGATGACCAGTTCCTGCACGACCTCACCGACCTGATGTTCAGCGAGTTCGGCAAGACGAACATCAAGTCGTTCTGGCTGGCCGGCCACAGCCAGGGCGGCGCGACATCGGCCCGCATCGTCTGCTCCGACTACTTCAAGACCAGGGTCGACGGCTTCTTCAGCCTTTCAGGCGGCCGCCAGGGCGGACGCACCGAGCGCAATCCCAGCTACAATGCTCCGGCGCCCGGCGCGCCGGTCCCGGCGACCGTGGCGAACCAGGGTCCCGGCCCTGCGCGCCCAGCTGGTGCGGCGCCCGGCGCTGCGCCCGCCACGCCGCCGGCCCCTGCGGCTGACGGTCCGGCGACCTGCGACTACTCGCACATCTCCACCTATGGCGAGTGGGAGGTCGCCGCCATGCCGGACAAGTCGACCGTCGCCGACAAGTTCGGCTGC
>DATBNA010000450.1:0-3712 GCA_036554545.1 Hyphomonadaceae bacterium | reverse complement strand
CTCGCCACGAGGGCGGGGAGCGCGATCGATGAACGAAGACGATCCCCGCTTTCACGCCGCGCGGCTGGTGCTCGCCCTTCGCCAGGCCGGAGTGACCGACCAGCGGGTGACCGAGGCGCTGGAGAAGACGCCGCGCGAGCCCTTCGTGCCGCGTCCCTTTGTCGACAGCGCGTGGGAAAACGTCGAGCTGCCGATCGATTGCGGACAGACGCTGACGCGGCCGGTGGTGGTGGGAGTGATGCTTCAGGCGCTGGATCCGCGGCGGGAGCATTCGGTGCTCGAGGTCGGCTGTGGCTCCGGCTATGTCGCAGCCGTGCTGTCCCGGCTCGCGCGGCGCGTCTATTCGATCGACCGCTATCGCACGCTGGTCGACCGCGCGCGGCTGACGCTGGATTCGGTCGGGTCGTCGCGCGTCGAGGTGCGGCATGCCGATGGTCTTCTCGGCTGGCCGGAAGCAGCCCCCTTCGATCGGGTGCTGCTGATGGGGTCGGTAAAGGAGCTGCCGGCCGACATTGTGAGCCAGCTCACGCCTGACGCCGTTGTTGTCGCGCCGATAGAGCGGCCAGGCGACCAGATGATCACGCGGTTCGACCGCCAGGCAGACGGAAAGTTCCGCGAAACCCCCATCGCAAAATCCCAGTTTACGGCGCTCCAGCCGGGGATGGCGCGGGAGCTTTAGGGTCCGGTAACGACCTTTAACCAATGTGCGGACGGATTGTCCCGCTGCCGCGGGGGCCAAAGGCTACGAGACGATTCGGGATGGCGCTCGCGCTTCGCACATTGCTGCTTGCCTCCGCCGCGGCGATTTCCGGCTGCGTCGCCGCGAACCCGAGGGCGCCGGACCGCGCGCCGATCGACTACAGGGGCGCGGCGCCTGCTTCCCGGCCGGTCGCTGCGGCGCCAGGCCCGAGGGTTACGACCGCGCCGGTTCCCCCGCCACGCGTCGTCGATGTAGGCCCCTCGGCCAATGGGCTCTCCGGAATCGAAGAAGCAAAATTGCTCGCGCCACAGGCTGGCGCGCGGCCGGGCGGGGCGCTGACACAAATCAAGGACAGCAAGGCGAAGCGTGCGATCGCCGTCCAGCGCGGCGATACGCTCTACGACATCTCGCGGCGCTATTCGGTCAACATGCGGGCGCTGATCGAGACCAACGGGCTCGAGCCGCCGTATGCGCTCGATCCGGGCAGGACGATCTATCTGCCGCCGCCCAACACCCACATCGTCGAACGCGGCGAGACGCTCTACTCGGTGTCGCGCCGCTACAATGTCGATACGCGCTCGCTGGCGCTGCTGAACACGATGTCGCGGCCGTGGACGATCTATCCAGGCGACGAGCTGCTGCTGCCGCCGCTGGCGCGCGACCAGAGCCGCAGGACAACGCCGGTATCCATTCCTGTGGCGGCGACCCCGCCACCCGTCGTGCTCGCGCCCTCTTCACCCAGCATCAAACCGCCGGCCCCAAAGTCGACGCCGGCGCCTGCTTCAAAGACAGTGTCGACACCGGCGAAAGAGAAGCCTGTCTCACCGCCCAAGACGACGCCGGCGCCGAAACCCGCCATCGAGGCGGCGGCAGGCCCGCGCGACTTCATCTGGCCGGTGTCCGGCGAACTCCTCAAGGACTATGGCGTCGGAGAGGACGGGCTTCGCAATGACGGCGTCAACATCGGCGTGCCGAAGGGCACAAAGGTGAAGGCCGCTGCCGACGGAGAAGTCGTCTATGCCGGCAGCGAACTGGTCGGCTTCGGCAATCTCATCCTGATCCGCCATGCGGGCGGCTGGGTTTCGGCCTATGCGCACGCCGAGACCGTTCTGGTGAAGGAAGGCGCAATGGTGCGGCAGGGCCAGGCCATCGCCGAGGCCGGCGCCACCGGGAATGCATCCATTCCGCAGGTGCATTTCGAGCTGCGGAAGGGCCGGGAGCCGGTTGATCCGAACGAGCATCTGCCGCCATTCCGCGGCTGATCTCCCGCGCGCCGTTCGTGTGGCATTTTTGCCTGCTGCGGCGCGGCAAATCCGTCGCGGAGCCTTTGATTGCAAAGGGGACGGTGCTGGCTATAGTCCCGCCGCCATTGGCTCCCCAGATATGCGGGAGCGCTCAGCGATTCCGTGGGAGACCTGATGTTGCCGATCGTGATGTTTTTCCAGCAGGCCGCGCCGGCTGCAGGGACGGGGGCCCCGGCAGGGGGAGGTCTCCTTGAGATGCTGCTCCTGCCGCTCGGCATGATCGTCATCTTCTATTTCCTGCTGATCCGGCCGCAGAACCAGCGGATGAAGAAGCACAAGGCGATGCTGGACGCCCTCAAGAAAGGCGACACCGTCCTCACCCAGGGCGGCATCATCGGCAAGATCTTCAAGATTTCGGACAAGGAGGTCACGCTCGATACCGGTGAAGGCGGCAAGCTTCGCGTGGCGCGGGGCATGGTCGTCGACCTGTACAACACCGGCGAGCCGGTCCCGGCCAACGACGCCGCCAAGGAAAGCTGATCCTTCCATGCTGCTGCGGTTTCCTGCCTGGAAGGTCGCGATCGTCATCGTGACCCTCATCGTCGGCGCAATGCTGTGCCTGCCGAACGTTCTTCCAGACCAGTACCGCCGCTATTTCCCGACCGGACCGATGAATCTCGGTCTCGACCTGAAGGGCGGAGTGTCGATCCTGCTCGAGGTCGACCCGATCGAACTTCGCACCAACAAGTTGAATGAGCTTTCGACCAGCGTCAGGACCGAACTGCTTCAGAACCCCCGCATCGCGGTCAACCCGGCGAATGGGCGCCGCGTTGAAGGCGACAAGCTGATCGTGCGGCCGAACAATCCAGGCGATACAGAAGAAGCGATCCGGCGGATCAGGAAACTGGGCGATCCGCCGATCGGTACGATCGGACAGGCAAACTCGCTCGCTGTCGATCAACGTACGGACGGCGCCATCGAGGTGAAGTTCACCGATGCCGCGTTCGACAAGATGCAGGCAGATGCCCTGAGTTCGTCGATCGAGGCGGTCAGACGACGGGTCGACAATACCGGGCTTGTCGAGCCGAACATCCAGAAGCAGGGCTCGAACCGCATCATCGTCGAGGTTCCGGGCCTCGATGCCGCCGAGATGACCACGCTCATCGATACGCTCACGCAGGCCGGCGTCCTGACGTTCAACATGGTCGATTTGAACGCCAACGTCGCCGAATACGAAGTCGGTGTGCCTCGCAACGGCCGCATCGCGCTTCCGGACGACAGCCTGGGCGGCCAGATCCAGGTGATCGAGGAGGATGCGATCATTCGCGGGGCGGATCTCTCTGGCGCAAGCCAGTCGCGCGACGAGAGCAACCGCCCCAGCATCGCATTCCAGCTACATTCCCGTGGCGCGCAGGCTTTCGGGAAGGCGACGTCTCAGAATGTCGGCAGGCCGTTCGCCATCGTCCTCGACAACCGCATCGTCTCGGCCCCACGGATCATCAGCCCGATCATGAGCGGCAGCGGCCAGATCACCGGCAGCTTCACGCCTCAGGAAGCCGAGCAGATGGCCGTCATCCTTCGCTCCGGCGCGCTGCCGGCGAAGCTGAAAGTGGCCAACAGCCGGGTTGTGGACGCCAGCCTCGGCGCCGACTCGATCCAGGCTGGCGTGATGGCGACGGTGGTCGGCATCGCCCTCATCAGCGTCTTCATGATCGTGACCTACGGCTTGCTGGGCGTGTTCGCGATTATCGCTCTTTATTTCAACCTG
>DATBNA010000383.1:0-21161 GCA_036554545.1 Hyphomonadaceae bacterium | reverse complement strand
GGTCCGCGATAGACGATGCCGTCGGGACCTTCGCCGGCATGATGCGGCGCCGAGAGAGCCTGCTCGGCAATTTCCTTTCGCGTGAGGAAACAGCGATAAAGCACGCCGCGCGCACGCAGCGCCTCGAGTGCGGCCGCGTACTCCATCATATGATCAGACTGGCGGCGGACAGGCCTGTCCCAGGTTAATCCGAGCCAGGCGAGGTCTGTGAGTATCTTTACCTCGAACTCGGGACGGCTGCGCGTCGCATCGATGTCCTCGATGCGCAGGAGGAATTGTCCGCCGGCCTTGCGCGCCGCGTCGTAAGCGGTGATCGCCGAGAAGGCGTGACCCAGATGCAGCAGGCCGGTCGGGCTGGGCGCGAAGCGCGTGACAAAGCTCATCGCGCCCAGTAGCTCATTTCCCGGCGGGAGGCATGTGCTCGACCTTGATGTTGAGCTGCTGGATGGCGGCGTCTGGCGTCGTTGCTCCCGAAGCGATCGCGTTGCCGAACGCTGCAACCTGCACCGGCTCTTTCGGCGCGACGCTGATCTTCACGCGTCCGCCTTTTTCGATGAAGGCAGCGAGCGGCCGGATCAGCGGTCCGGCGGATGCAACCTGCGATGTCGCCTGGTCAGCAAGAAGATAGATGGCCGCTGACGCCATGGAGCGCATCTGGTCGGCCGTCATGTTCGCCATGGGATTGGGCATATCCGGCGTGGACGGCTGCATCTTGGCGATTTCGGCGGCGAGGGCGAAGGACTTGTTGAGCCCGCCATTGTCGACGATCTCGATGTTGACGAGTTTCAGCGCCGAGGCCTTTTCGAATACTGCAGCGACGGCTGCGCCATCGGTCTGCTCGACATTGTCGGGAATGAGGTCCGACACCGCCTTGAAGGCGGGCAGGCTGCCTTCGAACGTGGCGTCGATCTTCAGGAACTGGTCGGCATCGAATGTGCCGTCGATCTTCGCAACGCCGGACTGGGCGTTCCAGTCCCAGAGAAAATCGCTGTCATAGGTGAGCTTCTCCAGGCCGGTCCGGGACAGCACCTCCATCACGGGACCCATTTCGGCTGCCATCGAGGAATCCATCGAGCCGACATACTGCAGGAGGCCGCGGATGTCGTAGGACACATCCTTCGCCGAGCCGCTCAGTTTCGTCGGGATGAACCAGTGGAAGCTACGCGCATCCAGAATCTCCTCGGCGGACGAATAGATCTGCGCGCCGTTGAGGCTCATCGACGAATTGTAGGAGGCAAAGCGGCCGAGGCTCAGGAGATTGGCGTCCGTGCGAGGCGGCCACTGCCCCTTGGCGAGATAGCTGTAGAGCTTGTCGAGACGGAAGTCCTGGAGCGTGTAGAACTCGGAGCCGCCCGCCATCTTCTGCGCTGGCGTTCCGGAGAACTGGTCGCCTGGAATATCCATGGCGAAGCTCAGTCCCCGGACGAAGGAGACGTCGAGGTCGCCTCCGCGCGAGCCGCGCGCGCCTACTGTTTTGGCCGACATGTCGAAGGCCATTTTCTGGCCAAGCTGCGTCATCGCGAACGAGATCTTGAGGTCCTGTGCAGCCGATGCGTTCGAGGCAAATGAGCGCGAGACTGCTGCGATCTGCTGGAGGACCGGCATCATCTCGGCAAACTCGCTGCCCGGCTCCAGCTTTGCGGGCGTCATTTCGTATGGGCGGAGCACGAAGTCATCGATGACCATGTGACCGATGCCGATCTCGTAGTTCTCGAGCTTCGGCGTAAAGTCGGCCGTGTTGAAGTCCTCGCCCAGCGGATCTTCGGAGACAGCGCCTTCAACGGCCTGCGTGGCCGCATCGACAGCGGGCGCCATCAGCGTCTCGATGCCGAACACCTTGGCGCCTTTGAGTTCGAGACGGCGAGCGAGCGTGGCGGTTTCGGCAAGGCGCTGGCCGGTAAGGCGGGCCTTGGCAAAGTCAGCGTCGAAATCCCAGAGACGGACTTCATCGATCGAGAGGCCGACGGTGGGCATCTCGGCGGGAGTGAGTTTCACGGCGGTGAGGACGGTCGCCCCGGAGGCCTCGTCGAAATTGAGCCCGCCCCAGGTGAGCGCGACTTCCTTGGGCAGCGCATCGCGCACGGCCGCTACATCTGCCGCTGCGGTCGCCTTGCCCTTGAAGGGCTTTGTCGTGAGTTCGGCAACGAGCTTCTCGACAGCCGCCGGGTCCGTCTTGACCGGAGCGAGCGCTGCGCTCTTTTCGGAAGAGCAGGCCGAGAGCGTCGCGCTGAAAGCAAGCGCTGCAACGCCGATAACGAATGCACGCATGAAGACCCCCTGTGTCCGTCCGGGGGGCAGGAATAGCGCGGCGGCAGGAGGCTGGCGAGATGCCTGCGACGGAGGCCAGACAGCACGCACATGAATTCGCGGACAGGCGTGCCGCGAAAAACGTCAGGCTATCTGTGGCTTAGGCCAGGCCGCTAGTTCTGGCTGCCGCGCAGCTGGTCCCAGGTCCGCGACGGGCTCAGCAGTGTGCGGAAATATTCCTTGTTGGACTCGATCAGCGCCTTCGGCGTTTCGGGACCAGCGATCTTTTCGGCCTCGTCGAACTTGCCCTGCACCCCGAGCACCAGCATCAGGTTGAGCTTCACGCGGGCGTCCGCCTCCGGGTGCGTCAGCGCACGGCGCAGCGTTTCTTCAGCCATGCCCGGCTTGCCCTCGAGCGCGTAGGAGAGGCCGAGGTTGGAGAGGATCTTCGGATTGTCCGGCGCGAGTGCGAGCGCGCGCTTGTAGTAGTCCTGCGCCGCCTTGTGCTGGTCGAGCGAGTCCATCGTCACGCCGATGATGGAAAGCATGCGCCAGTCATTCTGGCCTTCCTTCTCGGCGCGAGCCAGCGCGGTTGCCGCGTCTTCCGCCTTGCCCTGGTCGAGCGCGGCCTGGGCGTAGACCAGCGTCAGCTCGAGATCGGCCTGCTTCAGCGTGAGCGCCTGGCCCGCGACTTCGGACGCGCGTGGGCTCGAACCGATCGCGCGGAGCACGTTAGCGTACCTGAGAGCGGCCTCGTACTCGTTCGGGTTCTTTTCGTACTCCGCGCCCCAGAACTTCGCCTGGCTGAGGAGGTCCTGACGATTGGCGGCTTCACGCTCGGCAGCCGTGGCAGGGAGCAAGGATTTCTGCGCCGTGTCGACCATGGCGACCTCCTGCGGGGTCGGAGGCGGAGCGGTGAGGCAGCCCGACAACAGGGCGGCGGCAGCGATGGCGGTGGCGGTGCGCAGGGCGGGCATGTGCGCCTCCTTGGGCGGCTCTCGTGAGTTGCCCGAATCCTGAGGGGCGCCGCGTCAATGATCCGTTAACGGCTTGTGGCGGCAACAGGGCTTCAGGGGTCGTTGGCGGCGATCCGCGCCGTTTTCAGCGTCGCCACGGTCCGCATCTTGAGGCCATCGTCCAGTTCACTGCGAAGGAATTCGGCCAGCGTGACGATGCGCATCCCCTGCCGGCGCGGCGTCTGCCTGCCATCCCGCCAGTTGTGCTCGACATGGACAGAGGCGTCCGTCCGGTCGATCAGCAGCGTCCAGGAATCCTGCTGGCCACGTGCGGAATCGTTGGCGGCGGTGAAAATGTCGAAGCGGTCGGTGTACAAGGCCGTCTCCCGGTCCAGGCTTGATCTTGCGCCTGGCGGAATAGCGGGTGGTTGATTTTGGCCCGCAATTTAGGGGGAAACCGTCACTTGCTGTTCACTCTGTTGGTGGCTTGGATTTGAGCGGCTATGTGACCTCTGCGAGCAACACGGACCCGAGCCTTCATGCATCCCGCTTTCCTTTCCCGTTCGTCTTCGGCGATCCCGCTGGAGCTGGTGACCGCGAAGAACCTCGGCGCCTGGACCAAGACGCAGGACAACCGTGTGAAGGTTCTGGTCGACGCCACGGCGTTCCGTGCCGAGAGCGGAAAGACGCTCGCTGTTCCGAACGCAGAAGGCGCGATCGAAAAAGTCATCGTCGGACTCGGAGATGCGCCGGACGGTTTTGTGCTCGCGAGCCTGCCGGGCTCGCTGCCGCCCGGCGACTATGCGCTGAACGAAGTTCCTGATGGCTACGACGGTGAGACGCTGGCGCTCGGCTGGGCGGACGGCGCCTACCGCTTCACGAAGTACAAGGCGTCGAAGGAGAAGCCGCGGCGCCTCGTGCTGCCGAAGGGCATCGACCAGGAAGAGACGAGCCGTCAGGCCGAGGCGATCGACTGGCTCCGCGACCTCGTCAACACGCCGCCCTGCGACATGGGCCCGATCGAGATCGCGAAGGAAGCAGACGGACTCGCGAAGGAGTTCGACGCGCAGATCACGGTGACGGCGGGCAAGGAACTCGAAGCCGGCTATCCGATGGTGCACGCGGTGGGCAAGGGGGCCATCCAGCCGCCTCGCTACATCGAGATCGTGTGGGGGAAGGAAGACGCGCCGAAAGTCGCCATCGTCGGCAAGGGCGTCGCCTTCGACACAGGCGGGCTCAATCTCAAGGGCGGCGACAACATGCGCCTGATGAAGAAGGACATGGGCGGGGCCGCCCATGCGCTCGCGCTTGCGCGCCTGGTGATGGGCGCCGACCTTCCGGTGCGGCTGATCGTCTGCGTGCCGACGGTCGAGAACGCTATCGGTCCCAACGCTTTCCGGCCCGGCGATGTGCTGAAATCCCGCAAGGGCCTCACGGTCGAGATCGAAGACACGGACGCGGAAGGCCGGCTGATCCTCGCCGATGCGCTGGCGCGCGCGTCCGAGCACGAGCCGGAACTCATCCTCGATTTCGCAACCCTGACAGGGGCCGCGCGCGTGGCGCTCGGGCCCGACCTGGCTCCTCTGTATACGGACGATGACCAGCTTGCGGCGGACCTCGCGCAGGCCGCGAAGAAGACCGGCGACCCTGTCTGGCGGATGCCGCTCTGGGCCGGTTACGAGGGCGGCCTCAAGTCGCCGATCGCCGACATGAAGAACCTCGGCGACGGGCCAATGGGCGGCTCCATTACCGCGGCGCTTTTCCTCAAGGCATTCGTTTCGGCGCCGCGCTGGGCGCACTTCGATATCTGGTCCTGGAGGCAGTCGCGCCATGGGCGACCTGCCGGAGCGGCCGCGTGCGGACTACGGGCTGTGTGGCGGCTGCTCAAAGAGCGCTACTCTTAGCAAGCCCTCAAACCTAAAAAAAATTCTATCCGGCGCCGCAACTGTTCTCCTTGCGCGCGGAGAAAAATCACGCGACTCTCTGCGCGGGGCTGGCGAAACGGAGCTGTTTATGGACCGTGCTGCCGCGCTTGCCCTTCTCAAGGATGTACTCGCTGAAACTGTTCGGGCCGACGGGCCCGACCTTAACGCGCGACAAGCCGCGATACTTTTTCGCGTGTCGCTCGACCCTGGCCCGCACACCGTGCGGGGCCTCGCCGAGGCGCTGAGCCTTGGCAAGCCGGCAGTCAGCCGTGCGCTTGATGCGCTTTCAGGCCTTGGCCTCGCCATCCGCCTGCCGGATGACAGCGACCGCCGCAGCGTCATCGTTCAGCCCACGGCGCGGGGCCTGGCCGCCCTGCATAACCTTGCGGACCGCGTGATCCGCAGCGAGCGCCGCCGCGAGACGGTTTCGATAAAACCGATGTTCCAGCCGGGCCATCTGCGCGATACAAGCCGCGACAATGGAGCCGGCCCAACCTCGCACGCTGCCTGACAGGTTCGCATCCGACCCACGGATGCTGGCGTTTCGCGGCGATGTCGCCGCCGAACACCTGAAAGGCAAAGTCTCTGCCCAGCGCTTTGTGGCGGGCCGGTTCCTGCAAGTCAGGGCCGGTTCCGCCGCTTTGCGCAAGGCGCCGGACGCCATGGCGGAACAGGTGAACCAGGCCCTCTTTGGCGAGGGTTTTACCGTCTACGACGAGGCCGAGGGCTGGGCCTGGGGCCAGCTCGCGACCGACAATTATGTCGGCTGGATGCGGGCCGATGAGCTGGGTCCGCCGGCCGAGACGACGCATCGCGTGAAAGTGCTGCGCTCGTTCATCTTCTCCCGGCCGGACATGAAGTCGGTTCCGTTGCTGGCCGTGTCGATGAACGCGAAGCTGGCGTTGGGCGAAGTCTCAAGCGGCTTTGCTCGCGTTGCAGGCTCTGGATGGATCTTTGCGCGGCACGCCTCGCCGGTCACGGAGTTCGAGACCGACTTCGTTGGCGTTGCGGAACGGTTTGTCGGATCGCCGTATCTGTGGGGCGGACGCGAAAGCGCAGGCATCGACTGTTCGGGTCTTGTGCAGGTGTCGTTGCAAGCGACGGGACAGGACGTGCTGCGCGACTCCGACATGCAGGAGCAGACGCTCGGGACGAAGCTGGCGACGGATGCGTCCTACTCGGGACTGAAACGCGGCGACCTGGTTTTCTGGCGCGGGCATGTCGGCATGATGTGTGACGGCGTCAGGCTGCTGCACGCCAGCGCGCGCGACCTGCATGTCGAGATCGAGCCGCTCGCCGAAGCGGTTGCGCGCATCCGGCCCATCGCGGGAGAGGTGAGGAGCGTGCGCCGGCTCTAGTTTGCAGGTGGAGGCGGCGGACGGCGATAGGGCTGGTCCATGTCGGCGACGATCAGCCAGCGGCCTGTGGCGTCCCTTGTCAGTGTCAACACGAACTTGCCAGCGGCCGGGCCTCCGACGTCTCCGGCATATTCGCCGATGATGTAGGCCATCGATCCGTCGATGCGGTGATCCAGCGCGGTCAGCCCGATGCCGCCGCCGTGGCCGGCGTAGCAGGCCTCGATCCCGGCCCGGTCTTTCGCGGGCGGGCAGGCATTGGGAACGACGGTGCGGTCGTCGGCAAAGAGCGCAGCGAGCGCCTTTGCGTCCTTGGCGCGCCAGGCCGTCGAATAGTCGTCGAGGACGCGCTGGAGTTCCGGCGGTAGCACTGCGCCCGAGGTCGAGAGTGGGGCCGGCGTGGCGCATGCAGAAAGCGCAACGCCCAGGGCCAGGACCGCTGCGCGCATCACTTGCCGCCCGCGTACATCTTCACGAGCTGGTAGAGGAAGATGCGGCCTTCCAGCAGCTGCTTGACGCCGACGCGTTCGTTGAGGCCGTGCGCATTGGTCGTGTTGGGATCGGCGAAGATGCCCGAGACGCCGTAGGTCGCGATGCCGGCCGGGGTGGTGAAGCGTCCGTCCGTGGCGCCGGTCGCCATCGCCGGGATGACCGGCACGCCGGGCCACATCTGCTCGGTGAGCCTTTCGATCGGTCCGAGAATTTCCGGCGGCAGCGGCGGCGCCTTCATCGGCGTCTCCGGATCAGAGCGCAGCGTGACCTTCACATCGGGATCGGCGATGGCGCCTTCGAGCTTCTGCCGGATCTCTTCCTGCGTGTGGCCCGGGAAAATGCGGCAGTTGACGTTTGCCGTCGCGCGCTGCGGCAGCGCGTTGGGAGCATGGCCGCCGCTCAACTGGGTGGCGACGCAGGTCGTGCGCAGCGTGGCGTTGTAGCTGGGGTTCTGCGTGAGGCGGCGGATGGCGGCGGCGTTCTCGCCGTCGGCGGCGTCGCGCATGTCCTGGCCCTCCTGGCCGCCGGTGATCTCGCCCATGCGGCGGAAGAAGGTGCGTGTCGCATCGTTGAACTCGATGGGGAACTCGATCGCCTGCACCTTCATCAATGCCTGGCCGAGCTCGTAGATCGCATTGTCGGGCGTCGGGCGCGAAGAGTGGCCGCCAGGGTTGGTCACCTCGATCGTGTAGTCCTGATAGAGTTTTTCACCGGCCTGGACGCCGTTGAAGACGTACTTGCCGGTCACCGGATCGAGGCGGCCGCCAGCGCCTTCGTTCAGCGCAAACTCGGCGTCGATCAGGTCGCGGTGGTTCTCGACCATGTATTTCGCGCCGACGAACTGGTTGGGGCTCTCCTCGCCGCAGTTCAGCATCATCTTGATTGTGCGTTCGGGTTTGTAGCCCTCGCGCTTGTAGCGGATCATCGAGTCCGTGAAGATCGCGGCCATGGATTTGTCGTCGCTGGCGCCGCGGGCGTAGAAGAAACCGTCTTCCTCGGTGAGCACGAAGGGATCCCGCTCCCAGTCCTCCCGCCTGGCCTCCACCACGTCGATGTGGGCCATCAGCAGGATGGCCTTCTTCGCCGGGTTGGTCCCGGGAAGGATCGCAACGAGGTTGCCGTCCTGCGGACGGTTCGGCGCGGGATTGACGAGAATGTGGAGGTCGCTCTCCGGGTATCCGGCGGCGACGAGACGCGCCTTCATCCGCTCGGACGCCAGCGTGCACGAGCCGACCGAGAAGGTGGTGTTGGTTTCGACCAGCTCCTTGTAGAGCGCGCGGAACTCGGCTTCGCCGGCTGCGGCTGACGCGCTGCCAGCCGATCCGCCGGGCGACGTGGCGCAGGCGGAGAGCGCGAGGGCGGAGGCAGCGAGGAGAAAGCGCATGATGTCGTCCCTGAATCTGTCAGGGGAACATGAGCATGCAGCTGCCCGCGAGCCAAGCCTTTCAGGTCCCGCCCGCTGCGCGTCCCGGGGATGAAGGTGTCAGAGCTTCGAGGTCAGCTCGGGCACGATCTTGAACAGGTCGCCGACGAGGCCGTAGTCCGCGATCTGGAAGATCGGGGCTTCCTCGTCCTTGTTGATGGCGACGATGATCTTCGAGTCCTTCATGCCGGCGAGATGCTGGATGGCGCCCGAGATGCCGATGGCGACATAGAGCTCCGGGGCGACGACCTTGCCGGTCTGGCCGACCTGGAAGTCGTTGGGGGCGTAGCCGGCGTCAACCGCGGCGCGCGAGGCGCCGACGCCCGCGCCGAGCTTGTCGGCGAGCGGCAGGATGTACTGGTTGAACTGGTCGGCCGAGGCGAGGGCGCGGCCGCCGGAGACGACGCGCTTGGCCGAGGCGAGTTCGGGCCGGTCGGACTTCTGCAGCTCTTCGGAAACGAACGCGGCCTTGAACGGACCCGCAGGCGCGGCAATGGACTCGACCGAAGCCGAACCCGACGAGGCGACAGGCTGGAAGGCCGTGCCGCGGACGGTGACGACTTTCTTCGCATCCGACGACTTCACCGTCATGATCGCGTTGCCGGCGTAGATCGGACGCTCGAAGGTCGAGGGATCGACCACCTTGGTGATTTCCGAGACCTGCATCACATCGAGCTTGGCGGCAATGCGCGGGGCGATGTTCTTGCCTGTCGTGGTGGCCGGGGCGAAGAACGCGTCATAGTTCCCCATCATTGGAACGACGAGCGCTTCGACAGCTTCGGCCAGGGCGTGGCTGAAGGCTTCGCCTTCGGCGTGGAGCACCTTGCGGACGCCAGTGAGCTTTGCGGCGGCGTCGGCGGCGGCCTTCGCATTGTGACCGGCGACGAGCACGTCGACGTCGCCGCCGAAAGCCTGCGCAGCCGCAACCGTCTTGGCGGTCGCGTCGTTGAGCGAGGCGTTGCTGTGTTCAGCGAGAACGAGAACAGCCATGATCAGATGGCTCCCACGGACTTGAGTTTGGCGATCAGCGCATCGACGTCGGCGACTTTCTCGCCGGCTTCACGCTTCTTCGGTTCGGCGACCTTCACGACGGTGAGGCGCGGGGCGACATCGACGCCATAGTCGGCAGGCGACTTGGTCTCGATCGGCTTCTTCTTCGCCTTCATGATATTCGGCAGCGAAGCAAAGCGCGGCTCGTTGAGTCGGAGGTCGGTGGTGACGACCGCCGGGAGCGTGAGCGAGACGGTCTGCAGGCCGCCGTCGACTTCGCGGGTGACTTTCAGCTTGTCGCCTTCCTTGGCGACGCCTGAAGCGAACGTGCCTTGCGGCCAACCGAGAAGTGCGGCGAGCATCTGGCCCGTCTGGTTGGAGTCATCATCGATCGCCTGCTTGCCGGTGATGACGACGTCGGGCTTCTCGGCCTCGACGATCTTGGCGAGGATCTTGGCGACAGCAAGCGGTTCGACCGCCGCGTCGGTCTGGACGAGGATGCCGCGATCGCCGCCCATGGCGAGACCGATGCGGATCGTCTCCTGCGCCTGCGCCGGGCCGATCGAGACGATGACGATCTCGCCGGTGACGACGCCCTTCTCCTTCATGCGCACCGCTTCTTCGACGGCGATCTCGCAAAACGGGTTCATCGCCATCTTGATGTTGGCGAGGTCGACGCCCGAGCCGTCGGCTTTCACACGCGGGCGGACGTTGGGATCAATCACCCGTTTGACGGGCACGAGCACCTTCATCGGTGGAATCTCCGGGGTCTTCGGCGGTCAGGGGCCTGCTCCGGCGCCCCTGTATGGTGCGCCTGCGAACGTGCGGCTCCCTGTTATGCAGCAGCCGCGCCGGAATCAAGTTTTGAGAGTGCTGCCGGGGCAGAAAGCGTCGATTTGGCGCTACCCGCCCGCCCCTTGGGGAAACATTCGTGCGTGAAGGCGGTTTTCTAGAGGTTTTTGCGGGCGAAAGTCCGGGATAGAGGAAGGGCTGGAGGCGCTTCACATATGGCTGATCAGCTCGACGATGCATTCTACCAGCGGGCGGACGCCCATATTCACCTGTCGAACGACCAGGCGGCAGACGCCCCCCACGAGATGGTCAACGCATCGCTGCTGTTCGCGGCGGCCCGGTTCAGCGCCTTTACCTCGGCCCGGGGTTTTGCCTCGGGAGAATCCATGGCGGCGAAGCGGCAGGAGACCATCGACTATTTCGTTGGCGGCTTCCGTCAGATGCTGGAAGGCAATCTCGACGCCTACATCAAGAATTTCGATGCCTACATGAAGGGCAAGGACTGATCCCATGCCTCTTGGTTTCCTCCGCCGCCTCCTGATGTCGACCGGACACACCGATCTCCAGCCGGAGGATGCGCGCGCAGCCATCGCGGCGGTGCTGGTGATGGCGGCGCGGGCTGACCATCACTACGACCAGCGCGAGCAGGCAATGATCGACACGGTGCTGGCGAAGCGTTTCGGGTTGACGCCTGACCAGACGCGCGGCCTGCGCGAGGAAGGCGAGGCGGCGGAGGCCGAGGCGGTCGACCTCTACCAGTTCACCAAGGCCATCAAGCAGGCGATCCCGCATGACGAGCGCATGGCCATCCTCGAAGAGCTGTGGGGCGTCGTGCTGGCCGACGGCGTGCGCGATCCGCACGAGGACTCGCTGATGCGCCAGATGGGCGACCGGCTGGGCCTGTCGCCGATGGACCTCGCGCTGGCGCGCCAGAAGGCGGCCGGCGGCGGGAGCATTCCAAGAATGTAGCGGCCAGAGCGGTCAGGGCCTGGCGGCTTCCGCCGGCGCCGCTGCTCCGCCCTTCAGGTATTTGTCCAGGAAGGCGACATAGGCGTCCGACGCCTTGATGCGGTTTTCCTTGCGCAGGAAGCCATGTCCTTCGTCCGGGAAGACGATGTACTCGACCGGGACGTTGTTCTTGCGAACGGCCGCGACAAGCTCGTCGCTTTCAACCTGCAGCACGCGCGGATCATTGGCCCCCTGGATCACCAGCAGCGGCTTCCTGATGTTCGCCGCATGGAACAGCGGCGAGATGCGCTGGTGGCGTTCCTCGTCGACGGCCGGATCGCCCATCTCGTCATAGAGCGAATCCTTCTGCGCGCCCCACCAGGGCGGGATCGACTTCAGCGTGCGGACCCAGTTGGTGACGCCGAAGATGTCGATGCCGGCGTTGAACTCGTCGGGCCGGAAGGCAAGGGCGGCGGCGACCATGTAGCCGCCATAGGAGCCTCCCATGACCGCGATCTTGTCCTTCTGCACCCAATCAAGCGTCTGGAGATACTTCTTGCCATAGACGACGTCATCGAGGTCGACCTCGCCATGCTTCCTGTCGTCCATGTGGAAGAAGGTTTTGCCGTAGCCTGACGAGCCGCGGTTGTTGACGCGCAGCACTGCGTAGCCGTGGTTGGCGAGGTGCTGGTAGAGCGCGGTGTAGCCCTTGCGGTTCTGCCCGCCGGGGCCGCCATGGACATCGACTACGGCAGGGACAGGGTCTTCCGCGCTGGCGCCTTTCGGCTTGAACAGGATGGCGGGGATGTCGAGGCCGTCAAAACTCTTGTAGCGGACCACCTCGGTGGTCACGAGCATGCTCTCGTCGATGGCCGGATTGAGGTTGGTGGTAAGGCGTCTCGCCGCGCCGGTTGCAAGGTCCGCGACAAAGACGTCCGCAGGCGAGGTATCGGACGCAACCGCAAAAGCGATCTGCGACTCGTTGCGGTTGAAACGGACATTGTTGATGTCGCCGGCCGGAACACCGGTAAGGGCGACAGGCGTATTGCTGGTCGTGTCAAGGATGGTGAGCTGCGTTGAGGCGTCGGCATTGATCGCCGACACGCGATAGCGGCCGGACGGCGACCAGGTGACGAACATAACGTCCCAGTCGGCCTTCAGGAGTTCGGCTTTTGCGCCGGAGGCAACATCATATGTCCAGGCCTGGATGAACTCGCCGTGCTCGTCGGTTGCGTAGGCCAGGGATTTGTTGTCGGGGGTGAACTCGTAGATGCCGTGGCTGATATTGCCGGTGTGCTGCGTGATGAGCTTTGGCGCGGCGTTCGGCCTCGTCAGGTCGGCGATGTAAAGGTCATTGTTGGCGCTGGTGATCTCTTTCTGCAGCGCGAGCCATTTGCCGTCGCCGGTGATCGCGCCGGGCAGGAAGCCCGCGTTCTTGAACACCAGCTTCCGCGCGAAGGTTGCGACGTCATAGGCGTAGACGTCGAACATCTGCGGGTCGCGTTCGTTGCTGGTGACCCAGAAAGTCTTTCCGTCATCGCTCCAGTCCAGGAAGGAGGCGGTGTGCTTGTCGCCCGGCGTGATGTCCTTCATCGACCCGTCGGCTTCGCGGACATAGACGTGGTTGAGTTCGTTGCCGCCCGAGTCCGCCTCGACAATGACGCGGTCGTCGGCAGGGAAATAACTGACTGCGAAGTTGGCGCTGGTGGTCGATTGCGTCAGCGGCGCCGGATCGCCGCCGGCCACCGGCAGGGCGGCGGCGTTGAAGACGCCGGACTTGTCTGTCGCAAGCAGGAGGCTTGTTCCGTCCAGCGAGAAGGCAAAGCCGCTGGGGTTCGCCATCGAAATGCTCGTGGTGTCGAAGAAGGTCCGGGCGTCATAGGTCTGGTGCGGCGGCGCCTTTGCCTCTTCGGCTGCGGGCGTGCAGGCGGCAAGCGCCAGTGCGGCCGAAAGAACGAGAACTGCGGGCCTCATCATCCATCCTCCCATCGAGCGGTCGAATGATGGCCGGAGCAGGTGCGCCCGACAAGCTGTCCCTGGGGAGAGTTCGCCTCAGTTGCCGCTTACGACAGTGGGCTGCGAGCCGGCGATAGCGAGTTCGTCCATCCTGAACCAGTCGGTCTTTTCGAGGCCAAGTTCATAGTCGAGCCAGGCGGGGACGATCTTGGTGACACGCGAGGCGCGCGTGTTGGAGAGGACGACGATGCCGGACTTGCGGTCAGGCAGCCAGGCGATCTGGGCGAAATAGCCTTCGACGCTGCCGGAGTGGTTGATGAGCTGCTTGCCCGCATAGTTGTAGATGCGCCAGCCAAGGCCGTAGTGCGTAGATGTCACCGGCGTCTTGAGCGAGCGCTGGCGTGCGGATTCGGACGGCGTCGAGACGCGCTTGCGGTGCGCCTCCTCGAGGACCCTGCCGCTCAGCACGTCGGGCCGTTCGCCCATCTGGGCGATCATCCACTTGGCGAGATCGTTGATGCTGGAGTTGACGCCGCCCGCCGCAGGCACACGGTAATAGGGCTCCGTCACAGCGACCGGATACCAGTCGAGGCCGCGACGGCGATGAGGCCGCGCCCAGTTGCCGGTCTGCATCAGTCCCTTCTTGCCTAGCGACGTCGCCGTCATGCCGAGCGGATCGAGGATGCGGCTCTGGAGCATGAGATCATAGGACCGGCCGGACACCTTCTCGATCGCGTTGGTGATGACGTTGAAGGTGGTGTTCTGGTAGCTGAAGCAATCGCTGACGCCGCAGATCGGGCGCACGCTCTTGTACTTCGACAGGATCTCCAGCGGCGCTGTGCCGGCCTCGAGCAGGTTGTCGTAGGCGTAGGGCGGCAGGCCCACGCGATGCGTAAGGACATCCTCGAGCGTGACAGCGGCGGTGTCCGCCGCACGGCGCAGCTCGAACTGCGGCACGATCGATTTCACCTTGGTCGACAGGTCGAGCTTGCCGTCCTCGACCTCGATGGCGGCGAGCGTGCCGGCGAAGCCCTTGGAGAGGGAGGCGAGGCGAAAGACGGTGTCCGGCGTCACCTTTTCCTTGCCGCCGGCTTCGCGCACGCCATAGGTCTTTGTGAGCGCGACGCGGCCATTCTTGACGACCGCGACAGCGAGGCCGACGAAATCCGGCGCCGTCGCGGCGTAGTCGAGCTCTTCGGCAAACTGGTTGAGGGCGATCGCTTCCTTGGTCAGCTGGGCATGCGCGGGCGCCGCAAAGGCGATGAGACCAGCCAGCAGGACAGCAGACAGCTTCACGGTTTATCCCGACCTAGGCTGCGGACTATCTGACGCGTACGACATTCATACAATCCGCAGGAATACCTTTTCGAAGAGGTTAATCCCGAACTGGGCGGAAATCTGTCAGGCGGTTCTGGTAGCTGCGCTCAGTTCCCCGCGAACTGCCATCAGTATTTCGCCTAGGAGATTCTGGCCCTCCCAGTTCGCCGGATCGAGTGCGGCGGGATCGTCTTCCGCCAGCCCGATGCCCCAGATGAAATCCTTGGCGTTCGCTTCCGCCAGGATGGCGTCGCCTGTGTCCAGCAGGCGGCGGCGCAGGCCGGCGTTCTGGCTGAACTTGGCGTGGTTGCCGGCGGTGACGATGGCGACCTTGTGCGTGTCCCAGTCGTCCTGATCGAAACCCTCGACACGCCCGCCCATCAGCTTGTGCTCATGCGGACTGTCCGACCTCATGATGCGTTCCGCCATCGCAACATCGCCGAACAGCCGAGCCTTCTCGGCGTGCATGTACTGCTCGGCGCACACATAGGCGAGGCCGTCGACGGTGAAGTTGGATGGATGGAACTGGCTGAAGGGGCCACGGAAGAAGAGAAGGACGGCTGGTTGCCTGGCGGCGGTCATGGCTACCGGTTCGCGCCGGGAACCCAGAGGACGTCGCCGGCGCCGTTGTTGTTGGCGCGGCGCGCGGCGACGAACAGGAAGTCCGACAGCCGGTTGGCGTAGGCCAGCGCCGCGGCCGAGACGGCCTCTCCCGGGGTGGCGGTGAGTTCCGCGATCAGACGCTCGGCCCTGCGGCAGACGGTGCGGGCGACGTGGAGGTGCGCGGCGAGCGCCGATCCGCCCGGCAGGATGAAGCTGTTGAGCGGCGGGATCGCGGCGTTCATTGCGTCGATCTCGGATTCGAGCCGCTTCACCTGCGTCTCGGCGATCCGCAGCGGCGTCCAGCCAAGCGGTTTCTCCCGTTCGGGCGTTGCGAGGTCGGCGCCGAGGTCGAACAGGTCATTCTGGATGCGGCCGAGCATCGCGTCGAGGTCGGCGTCAGATGCGCCTTGCAGCCGGGCGACGCCAATGGCGGCGTTGGTCTCGTCGACCGCCCCGTAGCTTTCGACGCGCAGGTCCCATTTCTTGACGCGTTCGCCGGTCGCGAGGCCTGTCGTGCCGTCATCGCCGGTGCGCGTGTAGATCTTGTTGAGGACGACCATGCGGCAGTGTCGCGCCCGCGGCAGGCCCCCGTCAATGGCGCGGCCCGTTCAGGCCGGTTGGAGCGCAGGATTAGAGAGCGATAGCGCCGGCCGGCGCTTCCACCGTATCGAGCGAGGGGCGGGGCGCGAGCCGGAAGGGGACGCGGCGCACCGGCTGCGATTCGACGTTCGAAGCGAAGGTCCAGCCGGAGAGGGCCGGGGCGGCTTCAAGAAGCGCCATCACAGATGCATCTGCGCCGCCGGTAACGATCATCTGGCAGCGCCCGTCAAGCGTGCGGATCACATCGGCCTCGAGCGAGGCGTCGTAGCGGCGGATCCGCTCGTTAAGTCCGATCAGCGCCCATTCGGCGTCGGCTTCACCACGGGCGAGCGCCTCGATGGCGTTGGCGATGCCCCGGGCTTCGCGCGCAAACCAGCGCCAGAAACGCTTCGGGCTGAAATCGCCGTCTCCGCGTTTGCTGAACATCCGCAACGCCTCCCAGGCAGCCAACCAACCCGTTCACAGTCTTGGCAGCCACTGCTTCAGGTTTGGACAACGCGATCGATGAAATTCGACCTATCGACCCGCTCATGCACGTAACGTGCAGGGGAAAGCCGCGTTCCTGGGGTGGATTTGCGAAGGTTATTGCCTGAACGCCCCGGCGACGACGCCGAGGAGGACGAGGATTATGATGGCGATGAACTGCACCAGCACGCGCAGCCGCATCAGCCTGTTCGACCGCGACCGCGCTTGCGAGTCGGTGCGGACAAGGTTGATGACGCCCAGCGCCAGCACGATGAAGACAGCGCCGATGGCGGCATAAAGCGCCCAGGTAAGCCAGGTTTGCATAGGGCAGCCTTACCCCGGAACCGCCCCCCGCGCCATGTCCGCGTGCTGCTGGCCTACCTGTTTCCGCTCGGGTCGAAGCGGTCTTCGGTCCACACAAGCCGCTCGAACTTCAGAGCGTTGCGCAGGTCGCTAACAAGCCGCTGCATCTTCTGCACACCACAGCCGGCGTAATAGGTGACTGTCTTTTCCTGACCCTCGGTGGTGCGCCACGTGATCTTTGCGGTCGGCGCATCTGGCTGGCAGCGCGGCAGGGTTTCCATCGTCTGCTCGGGCGCCAGCGTCCAGAAGCCTGCGTCCTTCAGCACCCGCTCGGCTTCGGTCCAGGAAGCGCGTCCGATATTGCCTTCCGAGACGCCTTCGCCCCGAACGAACTGCACGCTGTTGAGAATGTAGGTCCCGTTGGGATGCAACGTCATGTCGTAGACGGGGCAGGTGATCGGGCAGGGTCCTTCGGATAGCGAGATCGCCGGATCGTCTGGCTGCGCCTGGATGACGCCCTCTTCAGCTGGCGAACACGCTGTTGCGACCGCGGCCGCAAGAGCAGCGAACAGGTAGCCGTTCGTGGGACGGTCAGCCCGACTCATGCTGGTAGCTTAGTCCGGCCCCGCCCCAATGACGAGGGCGGGGCCGGGGGCAGTGTCAGGCCGGCTTGCGGAAGCGGAACAGGAACTGGTCCGTGTGGCGGCGGATGGTGGGGTCGAAGGCGCGCTTGGTGCGGTCGTCCTGCGGGTTTGCGAGGATGTCGCTCTTCTCGACATAGGTGAATCCGGCCGCACCGGCGGCGGCAAGGACCACTGCGGGATCGACGCGGTGATTGGTCTGGGCGGATGTCTTCTTGTCCTCGCCTGCAGGAGCGGCGTGATCCATGGCGATGAACTCGCCGCCCGGCTTCAGCACGCGCTTGATCTCGGCATAGGTCTTGGTCTCCTCGCCCAGGCCCTGCGTGTTGGGCGGCGTGAAGTAGATCTCGTGGGGTCCGAGGATCCAGATCACCTTGTCGACCGACGCGTCAGGGATCGCTGAATAGTCGTCGAAGTGCGTCTTGATGATGGTGGCGTTCTTGAGCTGGCCCGCGTCCTGCCGCGTCTTGTAGGCGGCATCGCCATAGGCGAACTCCGGCGGATACTGGACATAGAGCTTGCCCGTGGGGCCGAGCGCCTCGGAGAGGATACGCGAATACCAGCCGCGGCCGCCTTCGAGTTCGAGGATGGTCTGGCCCGGCGCGACCTTGGCGAAGGCAAGGACTTCCGCAGGCTTGCGTGCTGCATCGTCCGACTGGTCGGCCGCCTGAAAGCCGGTGAGCTGCACCGTGCGTTCGGGATTGGCGAGGATCGGCGCATAGTCGGCTGCGCCCAGCGGAGGCGGGCCTTTTGGCGCCGTGGCGCAGGCGGAGATTGCGAGCGCGGCGATGATCGCCGCCGCAGTTTTCAGTCGAAGCATAGGTCCTCCCGAAATGAAGGGGCGCGAGCTGATGCCCGCGCCCCAACCGTGATGTCCTTCAGCCGGTCAGCCCGGCTTCCTGTAGCGTAGCAGGAACTGGTCGGTCTTGCCGCGGATCGAATCGTCGAACACGCCCTTGGTGTGGTCGTCAGCCGGATTGGCGAGAATGCTGCTCTCCTCGTCCAGCACGAAGCCCGCCGTTGTCGCCGCTGCCTTGATTATCATCGGGTCGATGCGGTGCAGGTCGTTGCCGGTCGTTTCCGGCGCACCCTGCGCGGCCACGTGGTCCATGATCACGAAGTAGCCGCCGGGTTTCAGGATGCGCGCGATTTCCTGGTACGCTTTCGCGGTGTCGCCGAGCGGGGCGTTGCCGCAGGCCGCCTTGCAGTACATTTCGTGCGGGCCCTGGAACCAGGTGACGACGTCGACCGAGGCGTCGGGGGCGTCGAGGGCGTCGAATGCCGATTGCGACACGCGGACGTTGGCGAGGCGGTTGTTCGCGAGGTGAGCGTCCATGTCCGCCTTGTAGAATTGTTCGAACTCTTTTGGGCCCTGCATGACGACCTGGCCGGTTGGTCCAACGGCGCGTGAGATCAACTCGGTATAGTAGCCGCCGCCTGCTTCCATTTCGAATACGGTGTTGCCGGTTCCGATCCTGGAGAAGGCGAGGACTTCGGCGGGTTTGCGGGCCGTGTCGCGGGCTGTGTCGGTTGCGAGGCGTTCGGGTGAGGCGACGACTGCGGCGTAGTCTGGGGGCGGGGGCGCCGCTGGGGCTGCGGTTTCTGCTGGGGCTGCCGGGGTTTCGGCTGCTCTTTCGCCACACGCGGCCAGCGCGAGCGCCGCCAGAGAAACGCCAGCGATCGTCCAGAGATGTCTTGTCATGGTCACCTTCTCCCAATCCCGAGCCTGACCCGGCGCACCGGCGCCGCTCGGGCGGGACCATAGGACGCGGCCCCGAAGTCGGCCAGTCCCGGGAAAGCCCTGCAAATGGACCTGCGATTGTCCCGGCGGAAGGCGTTCCGGTCGACGCCCCGACACGCTATCTTTGACGGCAAGAGCAAAGCGTCCGTAAGAGGCGCGCCACCCCACAGGAGGACTATAATGCGGTTTCTCACAGTCTCGATCGCGGCGCTGGCAGTCGCCATGACGGCGAGCCCGGCGCTGGCGCAAGTTCCGAAGACGGCGGACGGCAAGCCGGACATGAACGGCATCTGGACCAATGCGTCGCTGACGCCGCTGTCACGCGCGCCCAACGTCAAATCGCTGGTCGTCAGCGAAGAGGAAGCAAGGCAGATCGCGGCCAAGACGTCGATCGCCGGCATTCCGGCGGACGATCCGGACTTCAACGCCAACGCCCGGTATTCCGACCCGAACAAGGGCGCCCCCGCGAAAGGCGGCGCCGACTTCGGCCTCAAGGGCTATGACAGTTTCTGGGTCACGCCCGGCACGATGCTGGGCAAGGTGAAGGGCGAATATCGCACCTCCAACATTGTCGATCCGCCCAACGGCCAGTTGCCCTACAAGGATCCGGCGGCCGTCGCGAAGAAGCAGATGGCGGGCTTCAACCGCTATGTCACCGGCAATGCCCCGTATGAAGGACCGGAAGAACCGGCGCTGTCCGAGCGCTGCCTGATCGGCTTCGGCACGACTGGCGGCCCCGGCATGCTGAGCGTGCTCTACAACAACAACTACCAGTTCGTGCAGACGAAGGACCATTTCGCGATCCTGGTCGAGATGGCGCACGACACGCGCATCGTGCCGCTGTTCGACACGGCGGCGAAGGCGAAGGCCAGCCACAAGCCGAATGTCATCAAGCCCTGGCTGGGCGACAGCGTGGGCTGGTGGGAAGGCGACACGCTGGTGATCGAGACCATCAACATCAATCCGATGCAGTCGGAGGAGAACTCCTTCCCGCTGTCGCCGAATGGCGTGGTCACGGAGAAGCTGACCCGTACGAGCGAGAAGGACATCTTCTACGAGTTCACGGTCAACGATCCCGAGAACTACACCCAGCCGTGGAAAGCAGAGCTGAGCTTCTATCCGCAGTCGCGTCTCTATGAGTACGCCTGCCACGAAGGCAATTACGGCATTGTCGGCATGCTCGCCGGCGCGCGGGAGAAGGAGCGGCAAAGGGCGGCCGAAGCGGCCAAGCCGACCAAGGCCAAGGCGGTGAAGGGCGGACAATAACCCGCCTGTTACCTTCTGACAGATTTCCGCGTACGGAAAGCCATGATTAGCTCCCGCGAACTGCTTCGCGGGAGCTTCTCAATGCGCGTGTCGCTGGGTCTGATTTCACTGGTTGTGGCGCTCGGCGCGCCGGCGATGGCGCAGGCGCCGCGCACACCTGAAGGTCACTCTGACCTCACCGGAATCTGGACCAACGCCAACCTCACGCCGGTATCCCGCCCGCGCGGTCAGACCAAGCTGGTGGTGACCGAAGAAGAAGCGAAGAAGATGGCCGCCAGCACGCCTATCGCCGGCGTGCCCCGCTCTGAGGCGGGCCTCGTCGACAAGATCGATCCCAATCAGGGGGCGCCCGAGAAGGGCGGCTCGGACTTCGGCGCCAAGGGCTACAACTCGTTCTGGCTGTCCACCGGCGACAATCTCGCGCGAGTGAAGGGGGAATATCGCACGTCCAACATTGTCGATCCGCCCAACGGACAGATCCCGCACAAGGACCCCGCGGCGGTGATGGCCAAGGCGCGCGTCGCCGGCATCAAATACATGACCGGCGTTGGCGAATACGAAGGCCCGGAAGTGATCGGGCTTGCCGAACGCTGCCTGCTCGGTTTCTCGGGCGCGGCCGGCCCCGGCATCCTCACGCCTATGTACAACAACAACTACCAGTTCGTGCAGACCAAGGACCATGTCGTGATCATGGTCGAAATGGTGCACGATGCGCGCATCATCCCGATCTACAAGGACGCGGCCACTGCGCGGGCCAGCCACAAGCCGAGCGCGATCAAGCAGTGGATGGGCGACAGCGTCGGCTGGTGGGAAGGCGACACGCTCGTCGCCGAGACGATCAACGTGCATCCGACGCAAGGCGAGGAAAACGTCATCCGCCTTTCGCCGAAGGGCAAGGTGACGGAGCGCTTCCAGCGCTATGCGGACGATGAGGTGTTCTACTCTTTCACCGTCGACGACCCGGAGAACTACACGCAGCCCTGGACGGTCGAGAACAGCTTCTGGCCACAGAAGGCGATCTACGAATATGCGTGCGCCGAAAATTACGGACTCCCCGGTATCCTTGCCGGCAAGCGTTTCGAGGAAGAGCGGATCGCAAAGGAAACTGCGGCGAAGGCAAAGCCTGCGAAGGGCAAGAAGT
>DATBNA010000355.1:0-3975 GCA_036554545.1 Hyphomonadaceae bacterium | reverse complement strand
GGACGTCTTCGCCTCGATCCGCATCAAGGACATCCTGGTTCACCATCCCTATGAGAGCTTCGACGTGGTGCTGCAGTTCCTGCGGCAGGCGGCGCGCGATCCGGACGTAGTGGCGATCAAGCAGACGCTCTACCGGACGTCGAAGGACTCGCCGATCGTCGCGGCGCTGATCGAGGCGGCGGAGGCGGGCAAGAACGTCACGGCGCTGGTCGAGCTGAAGGCGCGGTTCGACGAGGAAGCCAACCTGCGGCTGGCGCGCGACCTGGAGCGCGCGGGCGTGCAGGTCGTGTACGGCTTCATCGAACTGAAGACGCACGCCAAGGTCAGCCTCGTGCTGCGCCGCGAACAGGGATCGCTGCGCGCCTATACGCATGTCGGCACCGGCAACTATCACCCGATCACCGCGCGTATCTATGACGATCTTTCCCTGTTCACGGCGGACGAGGCGATCGGGAGGGATGCGGGTCGGCTGTTCAACTATGTCACCGGCTACTCCAAGCCGAAGACGACCGAGGCGATGGCGATCTCGCCGCTGAACATGAAGCAGCGGCTGCTGGGGCTGATCGAGGATGAGATCGGCCATGCGAAAGCGGGCCGGCCGGCGATGATCTGGGCGAAGCTCAACGCGCTGGTCGATGAGGCCGTCATCGACGGGCTTTACCGCGCCAGCCAGGCCGGTGTTTCGATCCAGCTCATCGTGCGCGGTATCTGCTGCCTGCGCCCGGGCGTGCCGGGGCTGTCCGACAATATCGAGGTGCGCTCCATCGTCGGGCGATTCCTCGAGCATTCGCGAATCGTCTGTTTCGGCGCAGGCCACGGCCTGCCGTCTGACGACGCCAAGGTATTCATTGCCTCCGCGGACTGGATGCAGCGCAATCTCGACCGCCGCGTCGAGGCGCTGACGCCGATCACGAACCCGACTGTGCATAACCAGGTGCTCGACCAGATCATGCTCGCGAATCTCAATGATCGCGCGCAAAGCTGGACGCTGCGTCCGGACGGACGATATCAGCGCAATGCGACGGGCAAGGGCCGGGCGCCGTTCTCGGCGCACGACTACTTCATGGAAAATCCCAGCCTTTCAGGCCGGGGAAGCGCGCTGAGGCTGGCCACACCGCCGCAGTTGAAGCCCAGAGGCTGATAGCTTAAGTGCGGCCTCAGACTTAGTTTTGAGGCCCCACTGATGAGCCTTGCTGCAGCGACCCGATCCAAGGCCAGCGGCAAGCCCGTGCGATGGCGGCGGATCGGAGTGATCGACGTAGGGTCCAACTCTGTTCGTCTGGTCGTCTACGATGTGCGAGGCCGCGCCATGCAGCCGCGCTTTAACGAAAAGGTCCTTGCCGGTCTTGGCAAGGGTCTCAACGGCTCGGGCAAGCTCAACCGCGAGGGAATCGACATGACGCTGGCGGCGCTGTCACGCTTCGCCTCGATCACCCGTGCGCAAAAGGTCGAGACGCTGCACGCCTTCGCAACCGCTGCGGTGCGCGAGGCCAGCGACGGCAAGGATTTCGTCGAACGCGCCCGGAAGGAAACCGGCATCACGCTTCGCATTCTGTCGGGTAATGATGAAGCGCGTTATGCGGCGCAGGGCGTGCTGGCCGGCAGCCCGGGCGTCGATGGCGTGGCTGGCGACCTTGGCGGCTCGAGCCTGGAACTCGCGCGTCTGGTAAACGGAAAGTATGAGGGCGGGTCGACCTATCCGCTGGGGCCGCTGGCGCTCGACACGGGCGGCTCGTTCAACGAGGACAAGATCCTCGGCAAGGTAAAGGATACCCTGTCGGGCGCGCCCGAACTGAAGAAGTCAGGTGATGTCTTCTTTGCCGTCGGCGGGGCGTGGCGCGCGATCGGCACGCTCCACATGGAGCTGACCCGCGCGCCGCTCCACATGCTGCAGAATTACGAGATGGACGCCGGCAAGCTGGTCAACGTTCTCGACGATCTTCTCGGCGGCAAGAAGCACGCAGACCTCGTGCAGGAAGTCGCCAAGAAACGCGCCACCACCATTCCCTATGCCGCCGCGGTCCTGAAGACCGTGATCGAGCTGGGCAAGTTCAAGTCGGTGATGATCTCGTCCTACGGCGTTCGCGAAGGCATCATCTTCGACAGCCTCGAGGAGGAGGAGCGCCGCGAAGATCCACTGGATGCGGGTCTCGACGCCCTCATTGCCGACGATCATGCCGCCGAATTCGGTCGCGCCCTGGCCGAATGGGCCAGCGAAGCTTCGCCCTACACACTGAATGCCCGTCTCTCGGCGGCAGCCTGCCGCCTTGTCGATATCGGTGCGTTGCTGCACCCCGACCATCGCGCCGATCTGGCCTTCGACCTTGTGGCCCGGGCGCCTTTACCGGGCCTCAACCATCGCGACCGCGCGGCCCTCGCGCTTGCCGTCGCCTCGCGCTTCAAGCGCAATGTCGACTATCCGGTCAGCGATGCGCTGCTGGACAATTCCACCAAGGCGAAAGCCAGGGCCCTCGGCGCACTGATGCGTCTTGCCGCCGACTTCTCGGGCCGGTCGGCCGCGCTGCTCAAGCACGCCAAGCTGACCTGCGACGGCGACACGCTGGAGCTGAAGGTTGCAGCGCCCTATCGCGCCCTGGTCTCCGAGTCCGTCGAACGCCGCCTCGAGCAGGCGGCCAATGAGCTCAATATGGACTATTCCCTGACGGCGTAGCACAGACGTTCTCCTCCCCCGAACCGGGGGAGGAGGATGCCGGACGCTGCGGATGGGTTCATACCTCGATAACCTTCACGCCCCTGGGCGAGGCGGCGAGGGCGACCTTGCCGGACTTCAGGCGCAGGGCTTTTTCGCCAAACAGTTCGCGGCGCCAACCGGTCAGCGCCGGGATGTCGGGCTTGTCCTCGCGGGCGAGCCGTTCGAGGTCGGAAGCATTGGCGATGAGGCGCGGCGCCACGCCTTCATCCTCTGATACCTGTTTGAGCAGCACCTTTAAGAGTTCACTTACCGCACCTGGCGGCGGGCCCGAGGATTCCGGACGTTCGACCTGAGGTGCATATTTCTCTGCGTCATCCAGAGCCTGGTTGATCGCGTGGATCAGGCCCTGACCATGTTTGGATCGTGAGAAACCTGACGGCACGGCGCGCATGCGTTCGAGCGCCTCGGCCGAGCGGGGCTTCTGCTGGGCGATTTCCTGGATGGCGTCATCCTTGAGGATGCGTCCGCGGGGCTTGTCGAGCTCCTGCGCCGTGCGCTCGCGCCATGCCGAAACGTTGGCGAGGACTGCAAGATAATCAGAGCGGTATTTCCTGATCTTCAGGCGCTTCCAGGCATTCTCCGGATCGAAAGCATAAATCTCCGGATCAAGCAGGGCGGCATGCTCGTCTTCGATCCAGTCGAGACGGTTCTGCTTAACCAGCTTGTCCCGGAGAATGCGGTAGATCTTGCGGAGGTAGACGACGTCGCCGCGGGCATAGCGCAGCTGCTTCTCTGACAGCGGGCGGCGCGCCCAGTCGGTGAATTGGGACGACTTGTCGACCTGCGCCTTCAGCACGCGAGAGACGAGGTTCTCGTAGGAGATCGAATCCCCGAGGCCGCAGGCCATTGCCGCCACCTGGGTATCGAAGATCGGCCCCGGCGTATGGCCGATCATCCGGGTGAAGATCTCGAGGTCCTGCCGGGCAGCGTGAAAAACCTTAACCTTGCTTTCGTCCGCCAGCAGGCGGGTCAGTGGCTGGAGGTCCATCTCCGGCGACATCGGGTCGACGAGGACGTCAAAGTCGGCGCTGGCGACCTGGATCAGGCAGACCTGCGGCCAATAGGTCGTTTCACGGTGGAATTCGGTGTCGACGGCCAGAAACTCGGCGTCCGCCAGCCTTTTGCAGGCGTCGGCCAGCTCGGCGGTAGTGCTGATCAGCCGAAGCTCGCCGGCCTCATCGTCGCTCAAATCACCGGTCTCCAGGTCCGGCCCTTTATGGAGAGGGGGCCGATATTGACAAGTTCGACGGCGACATGCGCTT
>DATBNA010000339.1:0-4931 GCA_036554545.1 Hyphomonadaceae bacterium | reverse complement strand
GGAGGTTGGCGCGGAAGCGCAGCGGGTCGACCTCGGCGCCAATGGCGTGAGCCAGCGCGCGGACGCTGGCGAGGTTGATCACCGAGATGTAGCCCTGCGGATGGTCCATGAAGCGATGGCCAGGCGCGGAGAGCACGCGCAGCCTGCCGGGCGCTTCCTCGCCGAGGAAAGCCTGGAGGAAACGCTCGAGGCCGGCGCGGCCTTCTTCCGTGTCGAGGCGCGTCTCGACGCCGAAGCCGTGGGCGTCGCCGATATGGAAGGTGGCGCCGTCGTCTGCGAGGCGTGTCTTGAGGCGCGCGAGTTCGGGGAAGCGCGCCAGCACGGCGAACTTCATCTTCGAGATGTGGCCAGGCTTCTGCGGATCGAAGCCGGAAGGGCCAACCTCGATCGCGTAAAGGCGGTCATTCGGGAAATACTCGCCGGCCTTGAGGTCGACCGACTCGAGCGGCTCGGGCGTGAGGCCTTTTACCGGGTGGCGGAAGATGGAGGCGAGGTTGCCGCTCATGTGCTGGAGTCCAGCTCCGCGAGGCGTTCGGCCTGGTCTTCGGCATGGAGGGCGTCGAGGAGCGCGTCAATGTCGCCCTCAAGGAAGGCGTCGAGATTGTAAGCGGTGAAGTTGATGCGGTGGTCGGTGATACGGCCCTGCGGGAAGTTGTAGGTGCGGATGCGTTCGGAGCGGTCGCCGGAGCCGACCTGCAGCTTGCGCGCCTCTGCGCGGGCGGTGTCCTTCATCTCGCGCTCGCGCTCGTAGAGACGGATCTTGAGCTGCTCCATCGCCTTGCGGCGATTTTCGTGCTGCGACTTCTCCGACGACGTCACCACGATATTGGTTGGAAGGTGGGTGATGCGCACCGCCGAGTCCGTCTTGTTAACGTGCTGGCCGCCCGCGCCCGAGGAGCGGTAGGTGTCGATGCGGATGTCCTGGTCGCGAACCTCGATGCTCACTTCCTCCGGCACCGGCAGGATCGCGACGGTGGCCGCCGACGTATGAACGCGGCCCTGCGCTTCAGTTGCGGGGACGCGTTGCACGCGATGCACGCCGCTTTCGAATTTCATACGGCCGAAGACGCCTGCGCCGTTTAGCTGGGCGACGATCTCCTTGTAGCCGCCCATTTCCCCGTCGGTGGCGGAGATGAGCTCGACCTGCCAGCCGCGGCGACTTGCATAGCGCTGGTACATGCGCCAGAGGTCGCCGGCGAACAGCGCGGCTTCATCGCCGCCTGTCCCTGCCCGCACCTCGATGACCGCGGAGCCTTCATCGTCGCGGTCCTTCGGCAGCAGCATGACCTGCAGCTCGCGCTCGAGGTCAGGCAATTTCGCCCTAATCTCGGCGCGCTCCTCGATCGCCATGTTGACGAAGTCGCGGTCGGCCCCGGCGTCCTCGATCAGCGATTCCGCCTCGGCGAGCTGCGTGCGCAGCAGCATCACGTCGCGCGCCTTGTCGACCACGGAGCGCAGTTCGGAATGGTCGCGCGAGAGCTGGACGATCTCCTTCGAATCGGTCGCAACGCCCATGCGCGCCTCGATCTGGTCGAAGCGGTCGATGAGCTGTCGCAGGCGTGATTCGGAGAGGGCGGCCATGTTTGCTGGGCAGTGGGCAGTGGGCAGTTGTAACGGGCAGGCGGAAGGCAGTGGGGAATAGGGAATAGCTGACAGGAGAGCAAGGGCGCTTCGCCGCTACTGCCTGCCGCCCAATGCCGACTGCCTTGCTGCGCCTTCGCAGCTCACTTTTTTACAGGCTCGCCCATTGACCAGGCGTGCCCGTAGGGGTCCTTCAGCTGGCCATAGCGGTCGCCCCAGAACTGGTCGGCCAGCGGCATGATGATGGTCGCCCCGGCGTCCACTGCGCGTTTCCACCATTTGTCCACGCCCTCCACTTCGAGGTGGATGGTGACGCCAGCAGGCGCAGGCGCCGCACTGCCGCCGCGGAATTCCGGGAAGTCGTCGGACAGGAGGATAGCGGCGCCGTTTATGCGGATACGCGCATGCATGATGCGCTCGCCATCCTCGCCATAGGCCCGGTATTCTTCCTTCGCGCCGAAGGCCTTCGTGTAGAAATCGATCGCCGCCTTGCCGCCCTTCACGGTGAGATAGGGATAGACGCCGACGGGAATTGCGGATGTCGCTTCGGCCATGCGTGATTCTCCATCGATGCGCCTGCCATGGCCGATCGTGTACCCGCAGGAGAACAGTTTCAACCTTCTATCGTTTCCGGGATTTCTTTCCGCGCACGACCTCCGTGGCGAGCGCGTCGAGCTTTCCGGTCCAGAAGACGCGGAAGCGGCCCAGCCACTCGTCGACTTCCTGCATCGGGCCGGCGTCGACGGAATAGACGCGGCGCGAGCCGTCGATGCGGACATGGGCGAAGCCGCTGTCGCGCAGGACCTTGAGATGCTGGGAGACCGCGGCCTGGCTGATGCCGAATTCCCTGGCGATCACCTCGACCACCTCGCCGGACGCGTGTTCGGCATCCGCCAGCAGTTCGAGGATGCGGCGGCGGACAGGATCGGCCAAGACGTCGAAGGCGTGCATCAGCTCCCCGTGCTGCCCGGATGCGCAACGCCTGGCGGCGGCTCGCCCCGGTAGAAGGCGATGGTGGCCTTGCCGCGGCGCGTGGCGTCCGCCGCTTTCTCGCCGCCTTTGATGTCAGCGGCAATCCAGCCTTCGCCGCTCTTGCTGACGAAGTTCCTGCCCTCGTCCGAGGCGCCCCAGACATTTTCGTCAAACCTATCGCGCGCCGCCTTCGATCGGACGTGCATGCCGAGGCCGAGCAGGCCGAGCTCCCAGCCGATGCCGACGGCGCCAGGGCCGAACTTGTCCCAGTGGTCGCCGACCGGTGGCATGATGTGTTCGAGCGTCAGGTGCGCGCCGCCGGATTTGGTGGGCGCGAGCGCAAGATTGATCCAGCTCACGCCGCCGCCGAACTCCCATGTCGCGGAGAACGACTTCGGCGGGATACAGGCTGTGATCGTGCCGCCGGCATTGCCCTTGACCTGGAAGCGGCCGCCCAGCTTCAGGTCGCCGTCAACCCGCGCAAACCACCGCGCCAGGCGCTCCTGGCTGGTAAGCGCATCCCACAGATCCTCGACCGACGTGTCGTAGGCGCGCGAAGCGATGACGACGCGCATCTTCTCGCCATTGTGCATCCTGTCTTCGACCACGCGGGAGACAGCTCCCAGATGGGCGGCGATATCGATGCCAGTCGTTGGGGCCGTCATGGGGAGCCTCCTAGTCGTTTGACGAAGAAAACAGGAGTGACTTATATAAGTCAAGCCTTAAATAACCAACCAGTCGGCATTGGGCCGGAGCGCTGCCCCGCTACTGCCTGCTGCCCGAGCCCTTCACGTAGACATTGTCCGCCGTTGAGCGATAGCGTCGCGAGGGGTCGCAACACCGGGATGACACAATGAGATCTGCGCTGGCTTTCGCTGCCCTGGCTCTTGCCGCCTGTTCCAGCGCGCCGCCTTCGTCGGGGGCGCCGCCGTCGGGTTCGGCGAAACTCGACCAGACGCCGATCGCGGCGCCGAAATTCGGCAGCGCAGAAGAAGAGGCGATCCTGAGGACGGTCGACACATTCCTGCTTGCGCTGGGCAATGGCGATCGCGAGCTGCAGAAGTCGGTCGAGTACAGCGACGGCGTGCTCGCCATCTCCCGCTTCACGAAAGACACACCGGGGACGGTGCGGCGCATGCCGTCGAGCCAGCTGCAGCAGCCGACGCCGAACCATGATCCGTTCGTGGAGTTCTACTGGAACCCTGAGGTGCAGGTGCGCGGACCGTTCGCACAGGTCTGGGCGCCCTACGAGCTGCGCAACAACGGCGCCGTCGTACATTGCGGCATCGACGCCTTCCAGCTGGTGAAAGACGCTGGCGCCTGGAAGATCCACTCCTCCATGTCGAGCATGGAGCCGGATGCGTGCGATGCGCTCGGCGCAAAGTCAGGCGCGCCGAGGCGTCCGCTGGACGGTTGGAAAGAGACGCCGTTGCAGTGACGGCGGCATCCGCCCGCTTCGCGGCGATCCACCTTCCCCAGTCCTTCGGACAGTGGCAGGACAGCGTGGGAAGGGGGCCGCGCGCGAAGTGCGCGGACCACCGCCTACGTCTCCAGTTCGACATCCCAGTAGAGATAGTCGAGCCAGGTTTCGTGCAGGTGGTTCGGCGGGAAGCGCCGGCCCATCTCCTGCAGCTCGAATGTCGACGGACGGTGCGGGCGCACGTGGGGCGTCATGCCGAGGTCGTGCGCCAGTCGTCCACCCTTGCGGAGGTTGCAGGGGCTGCACGCGGCGACAATGTTCTCCCAGCTAGTCCGCCCGCCTTTGGAGCGCGGGATGAGGTGGTCGAAAGTGAGGTCCTCGGGCGAGCCGCAGTAAGCGCACTTGAAGCCGTCGCGCAGGAAGACGTTGAACCGGGTGAAGGCCGGCGCGCGGTCCTGCTTGATGAACTCGCGCAGCGCGATCACCGATGGCAGCCGCATCGTCAGCGAGGGCGAGTGAACGTACTGGTCGTACTCCGCCACCACATCGACGCGTTCGAGGAAGACGGCCTTCACCACCTCCTGCCACGGCCAGAGCGACAGGGGATAATAGGACAGCGGTCGGAAATCGGCATTTAGAACGAGCGCCGGCCAGCCGTTCGGCGCGTGCGATACTACCTGGGTCATGTGTACCCGTCGTCTTTGACAGGTCAGGCGAGTGCCAAACGCCGGACCCGTCCGGTTCCCCAGCCGCGCCACATGGCTCCAGCAACCGGGGTGAGCGATTCTCTCGCATAACATCGTGACAGACCGGCGACTTGTCCACCCGTCTCGCGCCGTCCCGGAATTGCACGGGATTAATTTGCGGCCAGTTTTGGCCGGAAAGTCACGCTCCGCCGCGTTGTTCCTCGCGGACGGCGTTGATGTAGGCCCAGAGAAGATGGGCGGCGACGCCCCGG
>DATBNA010000291.1:0-4365 GCA_036554545.1 Hyphomonadaceae bacterium | reverse complement strand
TTCAGCCGTTAACACTAAACGAACCGGTATCGGACGCGGCGGCAGGAACGTTGCCAATAGCAAGATTCTCAGGCGGGTTCGGCCAGCGCCCGGCCGATGATGTCCAAGGCGTTTCGCGACAGGCCCGCCCCTGACAGTCGCTCAAGCTCGGCCTTGGCCTTTTCCCGGCGGGGGGCGTCGAAAGACCGCCAGCTTTCGTAGGCCGTGGCCAGCCGTGCCGACAGGGCTGGGTTGAGCGGGTCCACCTTGAGGATCAGGTCGCCGAGGAAGCGGTAGCCCCAGCCATCCCCTGTGTGGAAAGCGACGGGGTTGTTCATGGAGAAAGAGGCTGCAAGAGAGCGGACGCGGTTCGGGTTGCGCAGATCGAAATCGGGCCGCGCCAGCAGGTTCTGCATACGCTCGCGCAGGTCGTCGCGGATCGACATGGCCTGGACGCCGAACCACTTGTCCATGACCAGCGGCGAGGCGGCCCAGCGGCCCTCGAAGTCGGCAAGCGCGGCATCGAATGCAGGGCTTTCGATGTTGGAGAGGGCGCCAAGCGCGGCGAGGGTTTCTGTCATGCTCGCCGCCGTGTTGTACGCCTGCGCGATCAGTTTCTCGTGCCGATCGCCAAGGGCCGACAGGAGCGACAGTGCGGCGGCGCGAAGGGCTCGGCGGCCGGCTGCGACCGCAGAGGGATCGAAGTTTGCTGGTTCGCCTCGTTCCAGGACGACCAGGAGAAGATCTTCCAGCCTCCTCGCCACGGCCTTGCGTACGTGCAAGCGAACGGCGTGGATGGTCGAAGGATCGGCGTCGCGTACATCGAGGATGAGTTCTCCCACCGTCGGCAGGTAGAGCAGCAGCGCGGCGTAGGCCTGGTCGGACGCGATCGCGCGGCTGGCCGAATGGCGCAGGGACTCGACAAACGCCTTCAGGCGCTCCTGATCGGGTTCGCGGGCTCCGCCCCTGACGGCATCAAGGATCAATGCACGGGCAATCGTCTGCAGCGCTTCCCACTGGGCGAAAGCGTCGTCGTCCTGTCCCGCGAGCGTGGCGCGGTCCGCTTCGGAAAGATCATCAGCGAGTCGGATCGGCGCCGAGAAGCCCCGATTCAGCGAAGCGCGCGGCGCCGAGGCGACATCGCTGAAGACAAACACCGCCGAGACCTGATCCAGCACCACTGTGTGCTCATCGGCCGAAGCGCCATTGAAGCGGGTTTCCAGCTTGGCGCCGTTGGTGTCGAACAGGGCGACACGCATCGGAATTCGCTGTGGCGCCTTTACCGGTTGCCCCGGCGTAGGCGGCGTATTCTGTGTCAGCGTCAGCTTCCAGGAGCGGCTGGCGGCGTCATAGTCGCCACGAGCGCGCACAAGCGGCGTGCCGGCCTGCGCATACCATTGCGCGAACGCCTTCAGGTCTTCGTCGGTCGAAGCCTGGAAGGCGCCGATGAAGTCCTCGATTGTCGCGGCCTTTCCGTCCTGCGCATCGAAATAGCGGTTGAGACCAGCGAAGAAGGCTTCCTCGCCAATAAGCAGTCTTAGCATCCGGATGAGTTCCGCGCCCTTCTCGTAGACTGTCGCGGTGTAGAGATTGTCGATACGCCCGTAGGCGTCCGGGCGCACAGGATGGGCCAGCGGTCCGGCGTCTTCCGGGAACTGGCGCGTGCGCAGGCGGATAACTTCCTTAATGCGCGCCACCGCGGGCGAACGCATCGCCTTCGTGAATTCCTGGTCGCGATAGACCGTGAGTCCTTCCTTGAGGCAGAGCTGAAACCAGTCGCGGCAGGTGATGCGGTTACCGGTCCAGTTGTGGAAATATTCATGAGCGACGATGCTTTCGATGGCCTCGAAGTCGGCATCTGTCGCCGTCGCGCCATCGGCCAGCACATAGGCCGAGTTGAAGATGTTGAGACCCTTGTTCTCCATCGCGCCGAAGTTGAAATCGCGAACGGCGACGATCTGGAAAATGTCGAGATCGTACTCGCGGCCGAACACATCCTCATCCCATGCCATGGCGCGCTTCAGCGAACGCATGGCGAAAGCGGCGCGCGGAGCATCTCCCTTTTCGACATAGATGGCGAGTTTTACATCCCGGCCAGAACAGGTTCTGAACGCATCCTCGAGAACGTCAAAATCCCCGCCGACGAGAGCGAAGAGGTAGGAGGGCTTGGGATGTGGATCGGTCCATTCAGCAAAATGACGCCCGTCGTCGAGGTCGCCCGACCCTGATGGATTGCCGTTGGAGAGGAGGTACGGGCAACGCGTGCGATCCGCCTCTATGCGTACGAAGAACGGCGCAAGGACATCAGGACGATCCGGATAGTAGGTGATGCGGCGGAAGCCCTCGGCTTCGCACTGCGTGCAGAAACGGTTTCCGGAAATGTAAAGCCCAGAGAGCTCGGTGTTGGTCTCGGGCGATATCTCGGTCTCGATTTCAAGGGTGAAGTTGTCGCCCGGCTGCAGGACGACGAGGCCTTCGGGCTCGATTACGAAGTCTGCGTCCTCGAGCGGCTGGCCGTTGATGCGGATGCACTTCAGCGTGAGCTTTTCGCCATCGAGCCGCAGCGGCGCGTCTGCAGCACCTGTTCGGCGCATGACAAGTTCGGATGTGACGTGCGTCGCGCCAGGTTCGAGCTGGAACAGCAGGCGCACCTGCTCGATCCTGAACGGGAACGGCTTGTAGTCTGCTAGCCGGACGGGCGGCGGCGTTTCGGTTCGCATGGTCGACTTTCTCGATCGGCCAGGCCGCCTCGATGCGGCGCCGAAAGGAATGCCTACAGGGTTTGGCGCCAATATAAAGGCCGCCGCATCCAAATTTTCGCAAACTTGCTGGGCTATTCCGCGGCTTGAGCTTTCGCGGGCTCCGGCGTTTCGTAGATGCGCCGAAGCAGGACAGTCGCCTTCTTGGCGAGGTCAAGCAACTCGGCAGGCATGTCGTCGTGGTGGTTGTGCCCGAACTGGGCGAGCGCCTTGGCGATCCGCATGAGATGCGGCGACGACGCCACAACCCGGGCCTGGAATTCGATGCGCTGGGGGTCGCGGTCGTACTCGGCGCTGGGAACGCGCCATCCGCCCCAGTTCTTTTCATCAGTCGTGACCACCGGATAGGAGCCCGGGAAGGGATGGTTCGGGACATCCGCCGTATCCGCCCAGCGATTGCGCGCCCGGGTGATGCGCCAGTTCTCGATTTCACCGATATCATCAACGCCGCCGTCGGCCTTGTCGGCTGTCAGTTCGCTGGCGGAAAACTCACGGCCCAGGCCGACGTCGTAGTGAACCTTCAGCGGTTCATCGAGGCCCTTCACCCATTGCGGCAGAACGCGTTCGACGACCGCCCACGTACCGACGGGCTTAACGAACACCTTCTGGTTCTTGTGGAATGAGGCCTTGGCCATGGGACAGAGTCCTTCCCCGCAGGGGGTCAGGACTAACATGGGCCAGTTAGTTCCCGGTGAATCGGGCAAGCAAGACTTGCCCGATCCCGGTTTCATTCGTTAACGGCAGCCCTCGTCAAAGGGGAACAACTGTACGTCGGGCACGGACCATTTCACTTCCTCCATCGTGCCAGAGCGCTGCCCCTTCGCATCCTTTCCGAAGTACTGATAGCGCATCGAGGAGTAGCTGATCTCGACTGTCTCGGTCGGCGTGTTGCCGTTGGCCGTGTCGGGGAAGACATTGAAGGAGCGGACCTCTGCGCCTTCGAGGATCCATTTACCCTCCACGGCTTGCGGCTGGCCCACGCGCGGGCCGGAAGTGAAAGTGATCTCCACCGTGCCGAGCGGCGCGCCTTCGACAGCTGACATCATCAGCCGCGGTGAGGATCGGTCGGGCATCTTGTTGATGAAGATCGGACCTACATTGGTCGTGCGGATGCTTTCGACGAGACCGTCGGGATCGGGCATTGAATAATTGGAGATGTTCATGCTGGCGCCACTCAGCGTGATCTGCCCTTCAAAGCCGCGTTGGCCTGCATCGCCCGGCACGCCATCCACCTTCATGAAGACGTCGGCGTTGGCCGCCGCGGCTGAAGTCACGACAATGGCCGCCATGACGACTGTGCGGGCGAGAATACGGATGCTCATAGGTCCCTCCAGGGCCTGATGCGGCGGCCGATTCTCCGGCGCGCTTCAGGTGTGGAGCAGGTGTCGCCTGCGCGCACGGCTGGCGTGGGGCGCCGAGCACACGGGATTGTGGCGATAGTGTCTTCGCCGTGGCGGAGCGGTTAATTCTGCGAAAAAACCCTAAATCGTCGCAGATCAGTCGGCTTTCGCTGCGAGTGAGGGCGAGTTGGGCGTCACTGCTTCGGCTGGGGCGACATCTTCTGTCGTCTTTTCCAGATCCGGCCCCGGTCCCCGGCCACGCAGCGTGATTTGCGGCACAAAGAAGA
>DATBNA010000260.1:0-6019 GCA_036554545.1 Hyphomonadaceae bacterium | reverse complement strand
GCCCCGGCGCCGATCACGGTGTGGATCTCGTCGATGAAGAGGATCGCCTTGGGCTGTTCCTCAAGCTCTTTCACGACGGCCTTGAGGCGCTCCTCGAAGTCGCCGCGGTAGCGGGTGCCGGCGAGCAGCGCGCCCATGTCGAGCGAGAAGATCACCGCGTCCTGCAAGATGCCCGGGGCTTCGCCGTCGACGATTTTCTTGGCGAGGCCTTCGGCGATGGCGGTCTTGCCCACGCCCGGGTCGCCGACGAGCAGCGGGTTGTTCTTCCGGCGACGGCAGAGGACCTGGATCGCGCGCTCGACTTCGGCGTGGCGGCCGATGAGCGGATCGGTCTTGCCCTGGCGGGCCTTCTCGTTGAGGTCGACGCAGTACGCGCTAAGCGCCTCGCCGACAGGCTTGGTGGTTTCGTCTTCCTTCTCGCCCGCGCCTTCGACCGGCTTCGGCTTGGACATACCGGGCTTCTTGGCGACGCCGTGCGAGATGTAGTTCACCGCGTCATACCGCGTCATGTCCTGCTCCTGCAGGAAGTAGGCGGCGTGGCTGTCGCGCTCGGCGAAGATCGAGACCAGCACGTTGGCGCCGGTCACTTCGTCCTTCGACGAGCTTTCGACGTGCAGCACGGCACGCTGGACCACGCGCTGGAAGGCGGCGGTCGGATGCACCTGCCCGCCGTCTTCGACGACGAAAGAGGCGCAGTCGTTGTCCAGGTAGTTGGCCAGGTCACGCCGCAGCTTCTCGATGTCGAGCTTGCAGGCGGTCATGACCTCAGCCGCATCCTCGTCCTCGGTCAGCGCGAGGAGAAGGTGTTCGAGCGTCGCGTACTCGTGCTTGCGCTCTCCTGCGAGCTGCAGGGCGCGTTCGAGGGCGCGTTCAAGGCTGGGAGTCAGGGATGGCATGTGTTCGCGTCAGTCCTCGCGTTCCATAGTGCATTGAAGAGGGTGTTCGTTCCGTCGCGCAAGGTCGAGCACCTGCGCCACTTTCGTCTCGGCTACGTCGTAGGGATAGACCCCGCAGACACCCACCCCGTAATTGTGGACGTGGAGCATGATCCGAGTCGCCTCTTCCCGCGACTTGTTGAAAAAATGCTCCAGAACGAGAACGACGAACTCCATGGGGGTGTAGTCGTCGTTCAGCAGCAGAACCCGATACAGCGACGGCTTCTTGGTCTTTGGCTTGGTTTTGGTCGCGACGCCGAGTTCCCGATTTACATCGGGCTTGTTCGGATCAGTCGGTGAGCGCTTGTCGGCCATGGATTCCTGGTGGGAGTGTGCCTGACTTTGCCGCTGCTGTGGTTGGTAAACGGTCATTGTCCAGCCACCATTAGATATTAATCCGGCGCTGCTGTGGAAGGGTCCCCAGCGCCGAAGACCGGGTTTGCGCCGACCTGACGCGGTTTCCGGGCGAGAAGACCGCAATTTGGGGCATGTGTGCGCCCCCCTGCCCAAAGGCTGATCCCACCTTGCACGGTTCATGCACGATTAAGCGAACTTCGCTTCTACTGTTCCCGTTGCAGATTAGTTCGGAGTTGTCCGGGTTGGAGAAGCGGTAAAATCGTTACACCCTGTAAATCAGGGGTGACGTGGGTTAAAGATTGGGTAAGTTCGGAGTCGGACCCTCGATCTGTCTTTGTATGTGCTTTGAAAGAGGATTCCGTCCCGTATGAAGACGCTCTCCTTTGTCTCGCTGCTCCGGAAAGCGTCTGTTGCGCTTGCCCTGACTGTCTTCGCGGCAATGCCGGCCTGGGCCGGAAAATACGCTTCAATCGTCGTGGATCTGGATACGGCGCAGGTGCTTCACGCCCGCGACGCAGATGAAACACGCTATCCGGCCTCCCTGACCAAGGTAATGACCCTCTACCTCGTTTTCGACGCCCTGGACGCAGGTAAACTCAAGCTTAACGAGCGGATGCCGGTTTCGAAGGCTGCCTCTCGCCAGCAACCGTCCAAGCTGGGACTGAAAGCCGGCGCGACCATCAAGGTCGAGGACGCGATTCGCGCCCTGGTGACCAAGTCGGCCAATGACGTGGCCGTGGTGTTCGCCGAAAAGCTGGCCGGATCGGAAGCCAAGTTCGCGAGCAGGATGAACGCCAAGGCCAAGGAACTCGGCCTGCAGAAAACGACCTTCAAGAACGCTTCCGGCCTGCCCAACAAGCAGCAGGTTACGACCGCGCGCGACATGGCCAAGCTGGCCGAGGCGATGTTCCTCGACCACAAGGATCGCTACAATTATTTTTCCCTGCCCACGTTCACCTGGAACAAGCGGCGGTACGAGAACCACAACACGCTGCTGAAGAAGGTGAAGGGCGTCGACGGCATCAAGACCGGCTACACCAACGCCTCCGGCTACAACCTCATGGCTTCCGCCGAGCGCAACGGCCGCCGCGTCGTTGCGGTGATGCTGGGCGGTTCGACTGGCCGGTCCCGCGATGCGCACGTCGCCGACCTGCTGGAAGCAGCCTTCCTTGAGATCGGCGGCGTTGCGATGGCGGATGCTTCTGACCTGCGCGACCGCATTTCGTTCGGTGAGCGCGGCAACGCTTCGGCCGACGACCTCGCCCTTGCCCAGCTCCGCAAGATCAGCGGCGACGGCACACCGCTGGTCGCCAGTGCGGAAGTTTCGGCTGTCCTGGCTTCGGCCGAGGAGGAAGTTCTGTCGGAAGCCGATGGCTCGACCGAGGAAGGCGACGAAGGCTTTGAGTTTGCCGACGCTTCGGAAGGCGGCGCCGACCAGGGTTCCGGCGAGATCGTCGCTGGCGCTCCGCTTGCGCCGGCTGCAACAGCGGCTGCGGTTGCGCCACCGGCTGCGGTGCAGGGCGCCATCACGACGTTTGCGACGTCTCCGGTTCCTGCTGCTCCGGCGCCGGAACAGCGCTCCGAAGATCCGTCGATCGTCATCACCAGCGAATACGCGCCGGCCCAGCCGTAAGCCTCGCGGTTTTCCGGATTATTTCACGCGCTTCCAGCGCAGGGGTTTTCCCTTGTCGCGCACCACCTCCCCGCGCGCTTCGGCGTCGAGCTGGACGCTCTTCATCCACCAGGAGGACGTCGAGCCCGGGAACTGGCTGACCGGCAGCGCCTTGCGCATGGCGGCGGACATTTCGGATTGGGTAAGCCCGGGACCGGTCTTTGGCACAAAGGCAAGCAAGGCCTTGCGGGCCGCCTGATACTTCTCTGCGTTGACCCTGTAGGTCTTGCCAGGCTGCAGGACGTTGAAGATCTCGATGGTGGCGGTCTTGGCTGCCGCCTTGGCGGGCGCCTTCTTTTTCGCGGATTTTGCTGCAGGTTTCCTGGCCATGCCCGAAGAGATAGCCGAGTCCGACCAGACCTAGAAGTTCATTTCCCTGCCTTCGAGGCCGGGCAGCTTCAGGACGATCATCATGTCGCGGATTTCCTGGCGGGCGGCGACGTGGCTCATCGTGAAGGCGACGCCCGAGCCGGCGTCGGTCAGGTCGAGCAGCGACAGGCCCATGGGGAAGAGTTCGCGGTAGATAACGCGCTCTGAAAGCCCCGGAGAGATGCGGAAACCAATACGGCGGGAGAGGTTGTCGAGCGCCTCGCCGACACGCTGCTTGTTCTTGGCGTCGAGCGGGGACATGCGGTTGCGCATGACCACCCAGTCGATGGGCTTCTTGGTGTCCTGCGCCTTCTTCTTGCGGCAGTCCCAGACGAGTTCCGCATAGAAGCTCGGGCGGGCGACTTCGAGCGTCTGGGGGTCGACATCGCCCAGGAGGTCGAAATCGACGAAACTGTCATTGAGCGGGGTGATCAGCGTATCGGCGGCCGAATGGGCAAGGCGCGAAAGGAAGGTGTCGCCGCCGGGCGCGTCGATGATGATGAAATGGCAACGCTCGGACAGGCGTTTCAGGCTATCCTCGAAGTGCTTGGCCTCTTCCTTTTCCGCGGCGTTGAGGTCGCGGGCCTGGCTGGCGTCGATGCGGACCATTTCCGGCATCGGCAGCGGCGCGCCGGTGTTGCGGATCCAGCGGGCGCGGTTCTCAAGGTAGCGGGCCATCGACCGCTGGCGGACGTCCAGGTCCATCACGCCGACCTTCATCCCCATGCGCAGCAGGGCGATCGACAGGTGCATGGCGACGGTGGACTTGCCTGCCCCGCCCTTCTCGTTGCCGACGACAATGGTGTGGGCGTACCGGGCATCGGCCGCCACATCGGTGTCCATCGTCGCGCCGGGCGCTGGGGGGCTCATCGATTCATACGCCATTGTCTATCTGTACGCCCGGATCGGAGCGGTCGGACGGCAGCGGCCCGCCAGGGCGGCGAGTTCGACGCAGAGCGCGTCATGCGCTCCTTCGCCCGGCAGCGAAGCGACGACAAGGCGCGTATCGCCGCTGTTGGGAAACAGGATGGCGGAGGCTTTTGATATGGAAGCCGGCTCGATGACTTTGCGATAGGTTGTCCGGGGTCCCGGGGACTTGGCCGCGTCGGGCCAGGCGGCGAGGACAGTGCCTGCGCCGGGATCCGGCAGCGGACCCATGACCTTGAGGGCCAACTGCAGGTCGGCGGCATTGGCCCCCAGGGCGTCCATCTGGGCCTCCAGGACGGCCATTGGATCGTCCGGGGCGATGGCGGCGGCCTGTTCAAACGCGGCCACAGACGGTTCGGCGAAGCGGGGTTCGGGCCGGCGGGCATTCAAATCCGAAGGGGCCAGACGGGCGCACGTGCCCAAGGCCAGCACACAGAGGCTGAACCCGGCAAACTTCAGATAGCGCTCGACCAGTCTGGGCATTGCGTAAAGATCGGGCTTGCCGGTTAAGGTTCCATAAAGCCTGCGACCGCGCATGCGATTGATCCAGCGTCCAGAGGAACCTAGAAGCGCGCTCCGGAAACCCCGCTTGAGCGGCGAATCCGTCGTTGAGGGTTGAAGGGGTCGAGCTTGCCTAAACGTCCCGCACTTACCGTCGCTCGCACCCGGGCAGAGGCTAAGGATTGGTATAGGTCGGTGAAGGCGGCCGGCAAACGCATCGCCTTCGCGCCGACGATGGGCGCGCTTCATGACGGGCATACGAGCCTCATCAAGATGGGTCTGGAGAAGGCGGAACTGGCGGCATCGTCCATCTTCGTGAACCCGACGCAGTTCGCCGCCCACGAAGACCTTGCCACTTATCCCCGCGCCGAGGAAGCCGATCTGCAAAAATTAGCCGAGGCAGGATGCACATTCTGTTACTGCCCTTCCGCATCCGAAATGTATCCGCCGGGCGACTCCACGCGCATCGTTGTGAAGGACCTGTCGCACATTCTCGAAGGCGAAGTGCGGCCGCACTTCTTCGAAGGCGTTGCCAGCGCAGTCGCCCGCCTCTTCCTGCACGTGCAACCCGACGTCGCCGTGTTCGGCGAGAAGGACTACCAGCAGCTTCTCGTCATCAGGCGCATGACGCAGGATCTTGGTTTCGGCATCGAGATTATTGGCGGGCCGACAGTCAGGGAAACAGACGGCCTCGCCATGTCGTCACGCAATGCGTATCTCAGCCGCGAAGAGCGTGCCAAGGCAGCCGAGGTGGCGCGCGCGATGCGGGACGCCGCCGCGCGCATAGAGGCGGGCGGATCAATCCGCGAAATCACCGAAGCGGCAAAGAACGAGTTGATGGCGGTTGGCTACACCAGCGTCGACTATGTCGAGGCGCGGCGTGCGGACACGCTGGCGCCGTTCGGCGGCGACACTGCGCCGGTCGGGATCAGCGGACGGCTCTTGATCGCAGCGCGCCTCGGCAAGACGCGGCTGATCGACAACATGGCGTTCGTCCGCCGCAACGGCGAAGCGAAGTAGGACCCTCTGCGCCGACCTACGTCAGCCTACCACGCCAGGGCTTCCTTCAGCGCCGTCTCCAGATCGGCTGACAATGCCGGCCCCTTTCCATCAAGGTCGGCTGGGGCATCTGACGGCTCAAGATAACGCCAGCCCTGGAAGGGACGCTTCTTGCGCGGTCTGGTGCGGATGAGTTCAGGGTCGAGGTGGATGCGGCACATCGGCTTGCCGTCCTTGTCCTTCACTTCCTCGAAGCCGA
>DATBNA010000218.1:0-2809 GCA_036554545.1 Hyphomonadaceae bacterium | reverse complement strand
CACATGTCGAGCAGACGCTTCGCGTGCTGCGGAGCCTCACCTGATGGCGGAGAAGATCGCTGTCGTCCTGTTCAATCTCGGCGGGCCTGACGGGCCTGCCGACGTCCAGCCTTTCCTGAAGAATCTCTTCAGCGACCCGGCGATCATCCGCTCGCCGGCGCCTGTGCGTTTCTTCGTTTCGCGCCTGATCTCGAAATCGCGCGCGCCATCGGCGCGCGAGAACTACGCAAAGATGGGCGGCGGTTCTCCCCTGCTCCCGGAGACACGCAAACAGGCGAGCGCGCTCGATGAGGAACTGAAGCGTCGCGGCCATGAGGCGAGGAGCTTCATCGCCATGCGCTACTGGAAGCCCTACGCGTCGGATGTGGTGCGCGATGTGAAGGCCTGGGGCGCAACGAAGGTTGTCCTGCTGCCGCTCTATCCGCAGTTCTCCACGACCACGACGGCGTCCTCGCTGAAGTCGTGGAAAGATGCCGGCGGTCCCGAAGGCGTTGCCATCTGCTGCTATCCCGACGCGCCGAAATTCATTGAGGCGCATGCGAAAAAACTGATCGGCGCCTGGGAGGCGGCAGGAAGACCTGCGGATGTGCGCACGCTGCTGTCGGCGCACGGACTGCCGGAAATCGTCGTGAAATCGGGCGATCCGTACCAGTGGCAGGTCGAGCGTACCGCCGCAGCCCTGAAACCCCTCCTGCCATCCGGCTGGGAAATCGAGATCTGCTATCAGTCGCGCGTTGGTCCGCTGAAATGGATCGGTCCGCCGACTGAAGAGTCGATCGAAAAGGCTGCAAAGGACGGGAAAGCCATTCTGGTGTGCCCGGTCGCCTTTGTCTCGGAGCACATCGAAACGCTGGTCGAACTCGACATCGACTATGCCCAGGTCGCGCGGGAACATGGCGCCAAAGCCTATATCCGCGCCCCTGCCCTCGGGATCGAGCCCGGCTTCATCGGGACGCTGGCCGACCTGGTCGAGGACGCCTTGAAGGACCGCGAAGCCTCGCGTGTGCGCTCGTCCTGTGGCAACCGCATCTGTCCGATGGACTGGCGAGACTGCCCCAACCGTCGCCTTCCCGCCTCGGCCGGCAGGGCCGCCTAGGAGATCCGGTATGTACGACTGGCTTCGCGCCGTTCACATCATCGCCGTCATCGCCTGGATGGCAGGGCAGCTGATGTATCCTCGTCTGCTGGTCTACCGGCTCGAGGCGGCGGGTAATCCCGGCTACGAGAACGCCATGGACGAGGCTGCGCGAAAGTTGCGGCTGATCATCCTCAATCCGGCGATGATCCTGACCTGGCTGATGGGCCTGGCGCTTATCGGCCATAACTGGAGCTACTACATCGGACAGCCCTGGTTCTGGGGCAAAGTCGTGCTCGTCCTGATCCTGTCGGGCGTTCACGGCTACCTGATCGGGCTGGGGAAAAAGATTGCCAAGGGCGAGCGCCCGGTCGAGCCCAGGCGCCTGAGAATGCTCAATGAAATCCCTATGGTAATTGCGATTGTCGCGGTCATCCTTGTGGTCGTGCAGCCGTTCGCCCGCTGACGCGTTTCTCCTTCGGGAACCGTCGGAAGGCCAATTTAGCTTGACCAATCAGGGTTTTCGCGGTCTATACCCCGCGTCGGCCGTCCTGGCCGGCGACCCCTCCTTTCGTTGTCCCGAAAACCAGATCGAGCGCGAACTCCGCGCATGGCGTTCAGGGCGACCCGTAACCGAAATGACTTGTACCTATGTCTGATGACGTGATCGAAGCGCGCGAGCGCGTTCTGCTCAACGACCTCAAGAAAAAACCGCCGGGCGAACTGCTGGCGCAGGCCGAGGAGCTCGAGGTCGAAGGCGCCTCCCTGCTCTCCAAGCAGGAACTCATGTTCGCGATCCTCAAGGAGCTTGCCGAGCGCGAGGTCGAAATCATCGGCGCCGGCGTCGTCGAAGTCCTGCCGGACGGCTTCGGCTTCCTCCGCTCCCCCCAATCGAACTACCTGCCCGGCCCTGACGACATCTACGTCGCCCCCCAGCAGATCCGGAAACTTGGCCTGCGCACCGGCGATACGGTCGAGGGCACCATCCGCGGCCCGCGCGACGGCGAGCGCTACTTCGCCCTGGTCCGGGTATCGCTGATCAATTTCGAGGATCCCGAGCGCGCCCGTCACAAGGTGCCGTTCGACAACCTGACGCCGCTCTACCCCGACAAGCGCCTCAACATGGAGCCGAAGGATCCGACCAAGAAGGATCGCTCCGGCCGCGTGATCGACATCGTCGCGCCGATCGGCAAGGGCCAGCGGGCGCTGATCGTCGCCCCTCCCCGCACCGGTAAGACCGTCCTCCTGCAGAACATCGCGCAGTCGGTCGCCGAAAATCATCCCGAGTGCTACCTGCTCGTCCTCCTCATTGACGAACGTCCTGAGGAAGTCACCGACATGCAGCGCTCGGTGAAGGGCGAAGTCATCTCCTCGACCTTCGACGAACCGGCCTCGCGCCACGTCGCCGTTGCGGAAATGGTGATCGAGAAAGCCAAGCGTCTTGCCGAACATGGCCGCGATGTCGTGATCCTGCTCGACTCCATCACGCGCCTCGGTCGGGCCTACAACACGGTCGTCCCCTCCTCCGGCAAGGTTCTGACCGGCGGTGTCGACGCCAACGCGCTCCAGAAACCGAAGCGCTTCTTCGGCGCGGCGCGTAACCTCGAGGAAGGTGGTTCGCTGACCATCATCGCCACGGCGCTGATCGAAACCGGCTCGCGCATGGACGAAGTCATCTCCTCGACCTTCGACGAACCGGCCTCGCGCCACGTCGCCGTTGCGGAAATGGTGATC
>DATBNA010000154.1:0-8544 GCA_036554545.1 Hyphomonadaceae bacterium | reverse complement strand
GTCCTCGCTGTTCAGCCACTGGATGAAGAGATAGGCGGCGTCCTTGTTCTTGCTGGTCGAGGAGACGGAGAGAGCAAAGCCGGCCGCCAGTTCCGGATGCCCGCCCGGCGGCAGTGCATAGCCGACCTTGCCGGCGATCGTCGACTTCGGCACCCAGGAGAGCACCTCCTGGTCCGTGCCGTAGCCCGCGGCCCAGCGGCCATAGGGCGGCCACGAGATCGTCATCGCGGTCTGGCCTTGCAGGAAGGCCGCGAGATTCTCGACGAAGCCCCACTGTTCCACCCCCGGCGGCATGAACTTGTTCTCGTTGCGCATCTCGGTGAAGACCTTGACGCCGATGTCGCTATTGATTGTGGCTTTCATCGTGTCGGCATCGAAGAACCGGCCGCCTTCGTTGCGGAAGCGCTCCTGGAACATGAACTGGGCGTACGGCGGCTGGCGGAAGAACGCGGCGCCATACATATTGGGCTGCAGCTTGTCAGTGAGGAACTGGCCGACCTCGTCGAACTCCTGCCACGTCTTTGGCACAGCGAGATCGCGGCCGTACTTGGCCTTGAATGCTTCCTTGTTTGCGGGATCGTCGAAAACATCCTTTCGGTAGTAAAAGACGAAGGTGTCGCCGTCGTCCGGGAAGCCGTAGATCTTGCCGTTGACCATCATCTGGTTGTCGCGATAGGTCGGGGCGATCTTCTGCAGCTCGTCGCGGAAGCCGTATTTGTCGACGTAGGGATCGAGCACCTCGAGGGCGCCCGCATTGGCAAGATCGGGCATCCAGGCCGGGATGACGTTGAGCGCGTCATAGGCGCCGGCGCCCGAGCGGTAGTCCTGCATGATCTTGGTGAACATCTCGGCCGTCGCGACCTCGACGACCTTCACGTCGATGCCCGTCAGCTCCTTCCACTTCGGCCCGGAGAAGTTCAGGGGATCAAGGGCTTGCAGGCCCGCTTCCCAGACGATCGTGACCGTGGTGCCGGAGTACTTCTTGGCCTCTTCGACGGCGCGGTCGGCAGCGGACTGAGCCCACGCCGTCGCCGTCCAGCCGACCGCCAGTGCGGCGGCAGCCGCCAGCGTCAATCTCTTCACCTGTTTCATTGCCTTCCTCCCTTGTTGCGGCAGAGTCCGCACCGCGCCTCCGGCGCGGCGCTTGATCGAGAACATCGTTCTCGGATTCCGTGTTCCTCCGTCGTGTCTGTTCCCATCCTTATCACGTGCCGAAGCGCGCGCGGTAGCCATCGAGGCGCCGACGCCACGCCGGTGTCGACAGCACCGCGCGATTGACGATGCCGCCGGGGTCGCGTCCCTGCTTGACGTCGAGCACCGCCTTGACGTCCGACGCGCCGATCCCGGCGAAGCACTGATCCGTCCAGCACAGCGCGTGCGGCGCCAGGATCACATTGTCGAGCTTGAGGATCGGATCGTCGGCCGCCGGCGGCTCGGGATCGAGCACATCCAGCCCAGCGCCGGCGATCCGCCGCTCCTGTAGTACCTTCGTCAACGCCTTCTGATCGACGATCGGGCCGCGCGCCGTGTTGATGAGATAGGCCGACGGCTTCATGAGTGCCAGCCGGGCCGCGTTCACCAGGTGCGTCGTCTCCGGCGTCAATGGGCAGTTGACCGTCACGAAGTCCGCCTCGCGGAAGACCGTCTCGAGCTCGACGAGCCTCACCCCCAGCGATTCCGCCACGGTGCGGTCGGCGAACGGATCGTGGGCGATGAATGTCATGTCGAACGGCTTGGCCAGCCGGAACATCTCGGCGCCGATGTTGCCGATGCCGACCGAGCCGAGGGTCCGGCCGGCCAGGCCAACGCCCATGTGATCGGTCTTCTTGGCGAACCCGTTTGGACCCTGGCGCGTCAGCTGGTCCTTGATCATCATCTTGCCCGCAAGCGCCAGGACGAAGGTGAGGATCGCCACCGCCACCGGCCGGCGCACCCCGTCCGGGGTAATCGCCAGGGCAATGCCAGCCTCGCTGCAGGCGGCAACGTCGACGCTGTCATAGCCGACGCCGAAGCGCGCCACGATCGCCAGCCGCCCGTCGGCCGGAATGCTGCTCTTGTTGAACTTGGGCACCAGCAGGATGAGCGCGTCGTAGCCGGCCAAGCCGGCGGCTGGTATCACGCCATCGACCGGCGCGACATAGCCGAGCTCGATGTCGGGGTCGTTGCGCAACGGCGACAGGTCGAACATCGGGAAGGTGGGCTGGCCGTCCGCCTTGACGAAATCGCCGCTCAGCGCCACCCGGAACTTGCTCATGCGCCTCTCCCGTCCGCGTCCCGCTTTAGGCCTTTCGGCGCGACTTGGCACCGGCCCGCAGCTTGCCGACCGCGTCGGCGAGCGCGTTGTGAAGCACCCAGACGTCGCCCGAATAGCAGACGAAGTCGAAGCCGGCCTTGTGTAACTCCACGCCCTGCTCGACCGTGGGCACCAGGCGCCCCAGCGCCTTGCCGTGCTTGCGCGTCGCCGCGATCACGCGCTCGATGGCCTTGGCGAATTTCGGGTTGTCGAACTCGCCGGGGATGCCCAGCGACACGCTCAGGTCGAAATGTCCGACCCACAGGCAGTCGACGCCCGGAACGGCGGCGATGGCATCGGCATTCTTCACGCCGTCGGCGGTCTCGATCTGGGCAAAAAAGGTCGTACGCTTGTTGGCTGCCGCCAGCTTCTGCGGCACGGGGCCCGGCCGATAGTCGTCGTGGGCCACCTGCAGCGCGACGCCGCGGGCGCCGTCGGGATAGTATTTCATGCAGTCGAGGATCTTCCGCGCCTCGGCGGCCGAGCCGACCATCGGCAGCATCACGCCCTCGGCGCCCATGTCGCAGGCGCGGGCGATGTGATGGTAGGCCTTGGAGGGCACCCGCACGATCGCCGGCAGGTCGGCCGCCTGCATGTAGCGGATGCCGCTCTTGACGGTCTCGAAGCCGAAGCCGCTGTGCTCCATGTCGAACAGCACGAAATCGCAGCCGGCCGATTTCATGATGTGGCCGATGCCGGGCGTGCAGAACTCGACGACGAAATGGCCGACCTTGATCTGCTTCGTCTTGGCCAGCGCCTTCAATCCCCGTTGTGCCATCCTGTCCGTGCCCCTCCCCCAGAGCCGGCGCCGCCGGCCTCGTCCGTGCCGTCTCCGATTCGCGCCCGTATGGCCGCCTCAGCCGTCCGTGCCCGCATAGTCCAGGCGCCCGAGAGTCACCGCCTTCGAATCGACCAGGGATGCGCTCTCGCGGTCGAAGACGGCGAAATGCGGCGTACGCTTGTGCGTCTCGAAGGCGGCCGGATCGTCGTAGATCTCGTAAAGGACGACCCTGTCCGCGGCCCCGTTGGGGGTCACGACATCGAACTGGCGGCAGCCCGGCTCATCGCGCACCGAGGCGCGCGCGTTTTCGACGATGAGCTTGTGAAACCGGTCGAACGTTCCGGGCTTCAGCCGGAAGTCCACCATGACGACGTATCCTCCCATGTTCTTCTTCCTGCGTGTGCCAATAGGTTTCTGTGACCTGGTCCAGGTGTTCGCGCATCACGCGTTCGGCCCGGTCGGGATCGCGCGCGGCGATGGCGTCGTAGATCTTCTCGTGCGCGCGGCAGGCGACGAACTTCTGCCCGGGCGTGCGCAGGGTGATGGTCCGTTGCTCGGTCAGCCACGCGGCGATGGCTTCGTGGATGGCGGTGAAGATCGGGTTGCGCGGAATGACTGCCAGTACGTAGTGAAAGGCGACGTCCGTCCGCTCGAACGCGTAGAGGTTGTCGAGCGCCAGCCGGTTGGCGTCGAGTGCCCGCTTGAGCTCGGCCAAGTCCGCCTCGGTGGCGTGCGCGGCCGCGTAGCGCGCGAGTCCGGTCTCGAAGAAGACACGCGCCTCCTGGAAGTGGCGGACCCCGTCCGGCGCCGCCAGGAGATGACGCGCCGACCCGGCCAGCGATTCGAAGACGACCTTGGGCGTCGGCTGGGTGACTCGCGCCCGCTCGCCGCTGTTGATCGCCACCAGCCCCATCTTTTGCAGCGCAAACAGCGCCTCGCGCACGGCCGGCCGGCCGACGCCGAACTGCTTCATCAGCTCGCGCTCCGAGGGCAACTGGTCGCCCGGCAAATATTGGCCCTCGTGGATCATCGCCTCGAGGCGACCGGCGATCTCCTCGTAGAGCCGACGGCGGCGGACGACGCCGATAGGGGCTGGTATACCTATCATACCAGCAGATGGTAGGCCGGCGGCTCCGCCACGGTCAAGCGGATCGGCGGCGACCGCCCTGCGGCGCTCTAGTTGAGTGACGGGTTCTCCGGCGACGGCTGGTCGCAGTTCCACACCTGGTCGCTGACCCAGCTCATCGCCTCGCTCAGCGTGCGGCGCCCAACCTCGGTCGAGACGATTTCGGCGACTTCGGCGAGCGCGGCCTCGAGCGCATCGGCATGATCGCCGCGCCCGTGAGCGCGCAGCAGCTTGGCCAAGGCCGCGCCATTGGCCATGGAGAGCGCGGCAATGCGCGCGTTGTGCACGGGGTCACTCAAGCGGCAGCTCCACCCAGATTGTTTCTTTTCTCGAAGTCCCGGCGGCGCCGCGGCCTCGTGTCCGTTGAGATTGAGCGAAAGACGCTAACAAAGCCTAAAATGCGACCTTTCGCCACGAGCCCCCCGACTGCGTCTGCGGCTTAAACAGCTAACCCGGCGCAATTATCAACATGTGGCATGATTCGGCCATGTAAACCACAATATTTCGTAGAAATACTGTCACGCAACGGCAAGAGCCGCGCAATAATCCGAATTTCCTCCTATTGTTGTTAACCATGGCGCCGCGTATCGTTGCCCTTGGCGTCAACTCGAAAAAAGTCTGGTGGAGACCGGGCACCGGCCGGGAGCCGCCTGCGCGTGGTGCTAGGGAGCCGATCCTCCTTGGCCGCGGCGGCTGTCGACCGCAGCAAGGGAATTTCTCATGCAAACCATATTGTCATCGGAGGATTCGGCGATGAAGGAAGCGAAGAAGATTGCAGAAGCCGGCAATGGCGCGCCCACCGCGTCCGAGCTCGCGGCGCTGGTCGATACCAATGGAGCCAACATCGCCGCCTTCGTCAAGGCGAGCGAGGCGCTATGGAGCGGCATGAGCAGCATGAGCCAGGAGATGATGCAGTTCGCCTCCACGCGGTTGCGCGAGAACATGGATCTGTCGGGATCGGTCCTGCAGTGCGGCGATCCGCGCGAGGCATTCCGCCTGGAGTGCGATTATGCACGCAATGCCACGCGGCAATATCTCGACGAGGCCAACAAACTCCTCACCATCGCCGCCGACACCTCGCAGCGCAGCTGGGCGCCCATCGAGGAGTTGACCAAGGAGACGTTGGGCCGCCTCAGCCGCCGGTAGTTCTGTTGCCCGGCGACCCACGCGGTCGCCGCCTATCGTGCGACGGATGGAGGGGCGGCACGCAGGACCGTCACTCCATCCGAGCCGGAGCTACAGCGGCGCCCTGATCTTCAGCTACAGCCGCGCCCTGATCTTTTCGATGTCGACCGCAGTGTACTCGGCCGGCAGCTCGTACGCCGCCGCGTCGGCCTCCACCTTCGCCACGTCGAATGCATTCGCGCCGGCAACGTAGTCATTCTTGATCACGTCCTCGGCCACGATATCCTTCGAGATCTGGTTGATGGAGCGGATCGTGCTCAAAAACGTCTTCCACGCCTCGAGGTCGTGCCAGCCCCAGCCCTGGCGCTTCTCGAAGTCGCCGCGAAAAACGTTGGCGAGCTGCATCATCGACTCCGTGGCCACTTCCGGCGTCAGCTGCAGGCTCGGGAACTGCTGCATGACGATGTGCGTCGCCGCGCGCGGGTTGCGATGCCCGTATTCCAGCCCCATGGCCCAGCCCCGCAGATAGGCCTCGTAGAGTTCCTTCTTCGAGGCGTCCTCATAGTCCTTCCGCCGCATCACGAAGGTGTTGGCCGGGAACTTCGAGACGTTGCGCCCGATCAGATAATCGAAATCCAGGCCCTGTCCGGTCCACTGCGCCCGCAGACCCTCCCAGCTGAGCGCGGCGTCGGCCTGCCCCTGCTGCAGCGACTGGCCCCAGCCCGGTCCGGCCTCGACATAGTTGATGGTCTTGGGATCGACCCCGGCCTGGGCGAACATCGGATCGCAGATCGCCTGCCAGCCGGCGCTGCCGAGCGCCACCGTCTTGCCCTGCAGGTCGGCAAGGCTCTTCACCGGCGAGCCCTTGGGCAGGGCAATGTCGAATACGTCATAGGCGCCCATCTCCCAGGCCGAGATGAGCGGGATGCCCTGCTCCAGCGCGAGCGAGAACACGCCCGGCGACGGATAGCCCATGTCAGACTGTTCCTGGTCAACCAGCTTCACCGTCGCCGTCGCCTCCATCGGCCCCGGCTCCAGCGTCGTCTCGATGTCGCCGAAATAGCCGTACTTCTTCGCCACCCAATACGGGTAGTCGTCGAGCACCTCGATGGTGCCGCGCGGCGATACCCAGCGCACGGTGCCGCTCACCGCCTGCGCCGGTCGCGTAAACAGGCCGGCCAGCGATACCGCGGCCATGCCGGTCACCGAAGCCACCAGCAACCGCCGGCGGCTGATGTTCGTCCTCGGAGTCCTTCCAACAGTCATTGTCGTTCTCCCAGTTTGTGAAGCCGAAGCACCGGCGATGCGGGCGGCGTCACGCCTGCCAACTCGCCCATTTCTTGCCGATGAGGAAGAAGGTCACGTAGAGCAGGACGCCGATCAGCGCCAGGATGACAATGCAGGCGAAGAACTGCGGCATCTGGATCAGCGACGAGTAGTAGGACAGGCGGTTGCCCAGTCCGTCCTTGCCGCCGACCAGTTCGGCGCCCACCGCCGTCAGCAGGCCGAAGATCGAGCCCACCATCAGTCCGACGATCACCATCGGCAGCGCCATCGGAATGCGGATCTTCCAGTAGACCTGGAACGTGCTGGCCCCGAACGAGCGGGCCAGTGCGATCTTCGCCAGATCGACGCGCCGGAACCCGGTCGCGGAGTTGATCATCACCATCGGCCCGACGGCCAGCGCCACGGCGATGATGCGCGGCTCCGAGCCGAAGCCGAAGCGCAGGATCAGCAGCGGCACCAGCGCTACCATCGGCGTCGTCACCAGCAGCAGGATGTAGGGCGTCACGATCTTCTCGACGAAGGGGAACTGCGTGATGATTGCGGCCAGCACCAGGCCGACGGTCGCGCCGATGGCGAAACCGAGGATCAGCTCCTTCAGCGTCACCACCACATGCGGCCACAGCATGGGGAAGTCGTTGATCAGCGAGCTGCCGATCAGGGTCGGCGTCGGCAGGATGTATTGCGGCACCTCGAAGTAGCGGAGCAGCAGTTCCGCGCCGCCGATGATGATGACGGCGGTGATGACGATGGCGACGATCTCGGCGCCCGTGCGAACGCCGGTGCCTGCCGTCAGCGCCGACCAGTTCGACAGGCTGACGCCGCCGCTGCCGGCCTCGCCCTTCTTCTCGAAGCTCGGGATGTTGTCGCGCAAAAGGTCTTCGGCCATCTCTGATGCTCCGGACTACGCCATCTCGACCGTCGCCTGGCCCCCGCCATGGTCGATCGAGGCCTTGATTTCGCCGACGATCTCGATGAAGGCGGGCGTGGTGTTGAGCGACAGCGGCCGCGGCCGCGGAAAGTCGATCTCGAACGTGCGCGACAGGCGGCCCGGACGCGGCGACATCACGAAGATGCGGTCGGCCAGGAAAATCGCCTCGGCGATGTTGTGGGTGATGAAGACGATGGTCTTGCCCGTCTCCATCCAGATCTGCTGGATCAGCAGGTTCATCTCGTCGCGGGTGAAGGCATCGAGCGCACCGAACGGCTCGTCCATCAGCAGCACCGAGGGATCGACCGCCAGGCTGCGCACGATCGACGCCCGCTGCTGCATGCCGCCGGACAACTCGCGCGGATACTTGTTCTCGAAACCTGCCAGTCCGACCTTGCGCAGCAGCGTGTCGATGCGCTCCCGATGTTTCGCCGGCGGCAGCTTCTTCAACTCGAACGGCAGCTCGATATTGCGGAGCAGGTTGCGCCAAGGGAGCAGGTTCGCCTCCTGGAAGATCATAGCGATCTGCGGATGCGGCTTGCTGATGCTGCCGCCGTCGAGCAGCACCCTGCCCCGTGTCAGGCCGTGCAGCCCGGCCATCGACCACAGCAGCGTGGACTTTCCGCAGCCGCTGGGACCGAGCACGCAGACCAGCTCGCCCTCGCGCACCTGCATCGAATAGTCCTCAAGGGCGTGCACCCGGCCTGTCCTGGTCTGGTAGTACTTGGTCGCTCCTTCCACCGAGAGCTTGGCTGGGCGGGCGTCGCCATTCTGCATCAGCGCGCGCGCCTCTTCGCCGCCTTGCGTTTCGGAGCCGGGCGCCGTCGCGCCGCAGGCCGTGCGGCCGCCCGCTTGGGCTTGCGGCGCACCTTGCTCGCGCGCTTGCGCGCCGGCTTGCCGGCGCCGAGCGTGACCGCCCGCTTTGTCCGGATGCTCTCGTCCGCCGCCAGCACGATGCGCAGGCTGTTGACCGCGTCGTTCATCTGTTCGGTCAGATCCAGGTC
>DATBNA010000129.1:0-13729 GCA_036554545.1 Hyphomonadaceae bacterium | reverse complement strand
GAAGAGCGGCGCCTTGCCGACGGATCGCGACGTTGACCGGGGAGGACTTCGGCCGCGCGCCATCGAAATTGTGTAGCGCTCAGCCGCGGAACTCGCCGTTTTCCCAGTAGGTTCGGCCGGTGGCGCGGTCGACGTAGTAATAGCGGCGGTCGTCGCGATCGTAGACGAGGTCAGATCGGGAGGCGACCTGTTTGCCGCCGACGAAGCATCCGCCCTGTTCACGGCAGCCCGTGTAGTAGCCGACCGCCGCGCCAAGAGCGCCGCCGATCAGCGCGCCTTCGAGGTCGTCGTCTGAAACAGCTGCGCCCGCCGCCGCTCCGAGCGCGCCGCCGATGGCGGCGTTGCGCTGGGCCGGGGACCAGCTGTCTGTGGTCGAGCATGCCGCGAGCGAAAGGCTCGAGACAGCTGCGCAGAATGTGAGGCGGATGGCAGACATGACAGGAGTCCTCGATCGTTAACTTGCCGGAATTAAACGATGCGACGGATGGGGAGTTCCTGCAGAAATCGCGGCAGCTGCAGGGAACTTTTGTTCCCTGCCTGAAGCGTGGCGCTGTTCTGCTTGCAATTCACAGACAAAAAACGCCGGCGGCTGAGAGCCGCCGGCGCTTCAATTCAGACTCGTGATCGCTAGAGCACGTCCAGCATCTTGGCGACGAGCGGGTGGCGGATGACGTCGCCCTGCGCGAGGCGGATGACGCCGACATCGCTCTTGAGGTCTTCGAGACGGTCGGCGACGGGGGCGAGGCCTGACATTTCCGGCAGGAGGTCCGACTGCCCAGGGTCGCCCGTAACGATCATCTTGGAGTTCCAGCCGAGACGCGTCAGCAGCATCTTCAGCTGCACATAGGTGCAATTCTGCGCCTCGTCGATGACGACGAAAGCGTTATTGAGCGTGCGGCCGCGCATGAAGCCAACCGAGGCGATCTCGATCTGCCCTTCGGCGATCATCGCCTTCACCTGCTTGGCAGACATCCGGTCCTGCAGTGCGTCGTAGAGCGGGCGGAGATAAGGCGCGAGCTTTTCTTCCATGTCGCCGGGCAGGAAGCCGATGTTCTCGCCGGCATCGACAGCGGGGCGGCAGAGCACGATCCGGCCGACTTTTCCGGCGCGGAGATATTCAACCGCCTTTGCGATGGCGAGGTAGGTCTTGCCGGTGCCGGCCGGGCCGAGCGCCAGCACCATCGGCGTGCGGTCGATGGCTTCGATGAGGCGCGCCTGGCCTTCGGATTTGGGCTGGACGTTCTTGACGTAGGCCTGGTCTCGTTGTGGTTCTCGATGCTGGTGATGGTGGTCGTTGGCCACGTGCCCGCGTTTCTTTCGGCGGGCGTAGCGGTCGTCGTCGGCCAGGGGATCCCAGCCGCCCTCTATGACATTGAGATGAACGCCCCCGGCATCCCTGCCTTCACGCGCAGCGTATTCAGCGCGGAGGCGACGGACTGCGGAACGTTTTGCCATTGAGGTACTCCTCTTCCAGATAAAGAACTGGCGTTGCCGGCTCGAAGTCGGGCCGGAAAAACAACAACGCCGCAGGGCCGGGTGGCGCTGCGGCGTCGAAAAAGCCGTGTTTCAGAGATTGCCGGGGGCGGCGGCGGTCGCCTTGGCAGGCGTCCGGCTGCATCTGGTACGGATGGTCCAACCGGTCGCGGTCGTCTCAATCCTGTTCCCCGTCTTTCGGAATTTCGCGTTCGCAAGAACCGCGCCATACCGAATCAGCTCCCCAGCAGTAGACTAGTTTGCCGTTAACGGAACTATAAAGGGGCAGTTCCGTCGCAGAGCGCCGGATCGACTCGTTTTTTGGCCGGTGTGACTCAAAAGCAGGCATCGGCGGCTGGGAGTGACGCGATGGCGATCTATGAACTCGACGGCGTGAAGCCCGAGACCGATGGCGACCACTGGATCGCCGACAGCGCCCGCGTGATGGGCCGTATCATCCTCAAGCGCAACGCCAGCGTGTGGTTCAACGCGGTGCTGCGCGGCGACAACGATCCGATCACCGTTGGTGAGAATTCCAACGTCCAGGACGGCTCGGTGCTGCACACCGATGTCGGACAGCCGCTCACAATCGGCGCCAACTGCACCATCGGCCACATGGTGATGCTGCATGGCTGCACGATAGGAGAGAACACGCTGATCGGCATCGGCTCGATCATCCTGAATGGCGCCAGGATCGGGAAGAACTGCCTGATCGGGGCCAACTCGCTGATCACGGAAGGCAAGGAAATTCCGGATGGCTCGATGGTGATGGGCGCGCCGGGGAAAGTCGTCCGCGAACTTACCGAGCAGCAGATCCAGATGATCACTTTTTCGGCGCACCACTATGTCGAGAACTGGAAGCGCTATGCGAAAGGGCTGCAGAAGATCGGTTGATTCCTACACGCCGTACTCGCGGCGGAAGGCTTCGAATGGCGCGGCTGTCTTGAGCACCTGGTAGGGAAACACGAGCCAGGCTTGCGCCGGGTCGAGCGATTTCAGGTTCTGCCGGAAGGCCTCGACGACCGGCGGCTTCACATGACCGCGGAAGTCGAGGAATTGGCCCCAGGTCGAGAGGCCATGGATCGGGCGGGGCCCGGCGAGCGGCGTGCGGGAATCCGCGAACACTCTCGGAAACAGGCGTCGATAGCCTTCGGTGTTGTAGAGCCAGGACGCGCCGTTGACGGCCTTCGTCTCGGGCCAGCGGCCAGCAATGTGGCCGAACATCTCTGTCAGCTCTGCACGGCGGCGCGCGACGTTCGAGGCGTGCAGCGGACCCACACTGTCTGTGTTCACGCGATTGCGGAAATGGATGCGCACGACACCTTCTTCATTGGGCGCCTCGCAAGCGAAGTGCGGGCCGAACGGGAAGCGGTCGGGCGGCCACGGATCGTGCGGCCGCGTCGCGTAGGCAGCGATCAGGCGATCGAGGCGGGCGGCGGGGCCAGCGATGCCGGCAACCTCGACGGCGAGCGCGGCGAACTCCGGATCCGGCGGCATCTTCGCCAGGTTTCCGTAGGCGAACAGGCGGTGGAAGTTGGTGTGCCAGATGATGGCGTCGGCGAGCGGCATGTCCGCCCTCGCGGCCAGCGCAGCGGCGTACTCCAGCTGTACGCCGAAAAACATGCGCGAAACTTCCGCGGCCGCCAGACCCTTCGCCTCTGTCACCGAATCCGCACCTGCCTTTGAGCGCCGCCATCCTAGCGCGGATCGATGCATCGCCTATATCTGCGCCATGCCGAAGCTGTCCGTACTTGATCTGGCGCCCATCGTCGAAGGCTCGAATGCGCACGAGGCGCTGATGAACAGCCTCGATCTGGCGCGGCATGCCGAGGCGCTGGGCTATCACCGCTTCTGGCTGGCCGAGCACCACAACATGCCGGGGATCGCATCGGCCGCAACCGCCGTTGTCATCGCCCACGTGGCCGCCGGCACGAAGTCGATACGCGTCGGCGCCGGCGGCATCATGCTACCCAACCACGCGCCGCTTATGGTGGCCGAGGCCTTCGGCACGCTGGCCGAGCTTCATCCGGGCCGCATCGACCTCGGGCTGGGTCGGGCGCCGGGGACGGACCAGGCGACGATGCGCGCGCTCCGCCGCTACATGGGCGGGGTCGATACCTTCCCCCAGGATGTAGTCGAGTTGATGGGCTGGTTCGATCCGGTGCAGCCGGGGCAGACCATACAGGCCGTGCCGGGCAGCGGCGCCGAGGTCGAGATGTGGATTCTCGGATCCTCGCTCTATGGCGCACAGCTCGCAGCGCACCTGGGACTGCCGTATGCCTTCGCATCACACTTCGCGCCAAGCGACATGGAAGGCGCCATCCAGATCTACCGCGAGCGGTTCAAGCCTTCGCCGAGACTGCAGCAGCCTTACGTGATGCTGGGTCTCAATGTGATCGCGGCGGACACCGACGAGGAAGCCAAGCTGCTCTTCACCTCGATCCAGCAGGCGTTCGCCAATCTGCGCATGGGGCGGCCCGGAAAGATGCCGCCGCCAAAGGCGGATCTGCAGCTCGACCCGATGGTGCAGTCCGGCATCGCACAGGCGCTGTCATGCTCGGTGGTGGGCGGACCGGACAAGGTGGGGGAAGGCATCGCGGCCTTCGCCGCGCGCACGGGCGCCGACGAGCTGATGGTCACGGGATCGATCTGGGATCACGCCAAGCGGAAACGCTCTTTCGAGATCGCGGCGGCGAGTATCGGCTAGCTGCGCCAGTCGCGCCTGCCGCCGGGCTTGCGCTGATGCTTGCCGCGAAAAGGTTTGCCCCCGGGTTTGCCAAACGGCTTGTCGCCGCGCGGCTTGAACGGTTTTTCGCCCTGACCCTTCGGCCCACGCGGTTTGAAGCCGTCGGTGTTGCGCTTTTCGTCGCGCTGTCGGCGTTCGGCATGGCGTGCGTCCGCGTGTTGCGTGCGTTCGCGTCGAACGGGGCGGGCGTCAGCCTCAGGCGACCAGGTGCGTTTGGGCGCTTCCGGCGCAATGGGCGGAATGCGGCCTTCGGCGCGCGCTGCGTCGCGGCGCTGCTTGCGGTTGAGGCCGCTCGGATGCACGGGCGGCGGTCCCTTGGGCCGGGCAGGTTCGTTCGTCGCCAGCGCCGCGTAGACCGGATCTGCCTCGAGCCGCGCGCGTTCCGCATCGCGCTGCTGCTTGTGGGCGGCGCGGACTTCGTCACGGGGGGAACGCTTGAAGTCTTCACGCGGAGGGCGGGCATCGCCGCGCGGTTCGCGATGCGGCCGGTCGCCATATGCCCGCTTCTCGCGCGGAGGCCGGTCGCCGAAATCCCGCTTTTCCCGGGGAGCGCGGTCGGCGCGGTGGCCGTCGCGGCGGGCGCGCATCGGATGAACGTTGTCGTTCGGGCCCGGAGCGGTGGTGGGCTCGATCTGGATCTGGTTCTCGCCGGTGTCCTTTGCCGCGATGGCGAACGCTTCGGCGGCGTGACCGACGATTTCGAACTTCGTCTCGTCTTCGAAGATGCGGATCGGGCCGATCTCGGCCCTGGTGATGTGGCCGACGCGGCAGACCAGCGGAAGGATCCATTTGGGATCGGCATTACGCTGCCGGCCTACATTGAGGCGAAACCAGACACCATCGCCTTCGGAAGCCACGAAGCCGCGTTCGCTGCGCGAGCGTGAGGCGCGATCACGCGGTTCGCGGGACTGTGTGTCGCGCATGCGGGCGTCGTCGGACACGTCTTCCGGTTCGGGGAGTTCGTTGCGGAGCAGAGCGATCAGAGCTGAGGCGAGCTGTTCCGCCGGAATGGTTACGGCCAGCTGCTCTGCGACCGACCGGTCTTCCTCCGCGATGGTTGCGGAGAGCGCGGGATGCTCAAGCAGCCGTTGACGATCCTTGACCCGGATTTCGGCGGCGGTCGGCGGGCCGCTCCATGTGGCTTCGATGTTGGCGGACTGAAGCACCATCTCGGTACGGCGCCGTTTGGTGTGCGTGACCAGGAGAACGGACGTGCCTTTCCTGCCGGCGCGACCTGTGCGGCCGGAGCGGTGGAGCAGGGTCTCCTTGTTGGTCGGCAGGTCGGCATGGATGACCAGGCCGAGGTCCGGCAGGTCGAGGCCGCGGGCGGCGACGTCTGTGGCGACACATACTTTCGCATGGCCGTCGCGCAGCGACTGCAGCGCGTCGTTGCGTTCACGCTGATTCATTTCACCGGACAGGCCGACGGCGTGAAAGCCGCGTTCGCGCAGGCTGGCGTGCAGGTGGCGCACAGCTTCGCGCGTGGCGCAGAAGACGAGGGCGCCGCCGGCTTCGAAGTAGCGGAGCACGTTGACGACGGCGCGCTCTGTATCGCCCGGCAGGATGCGCATGGCGCGATAGTCGATGTCTCCGTGCGGTTCGGTAGCGCTGGTGGTGTCGATGCGGACCGCGTCGCGCTGGTAGTTCTTGGCCAGCATGGCAATGCCGCGCGCGATGGTGGCCGAGAACAGCAGTGTGCGGCGGCCCTCCGGCGTCGCATCAAGAAGCGTCTCGAGTTCTTCGCGGAAGCCGAGGTCGAGCATTTCGTCGGCCTCGTCGAGGACGGCGACTTTCAGCGCGGAGAGATCGAGAAAGCCGCGAGTCAGATGATCGCATAGCCGGCCAGGCGTGCCGATGACGATGTGGGCGCCGCGCAAAAGCTGGTTTTGCTCGGCGCGCACGCTCATGCCGCCGACGCAGGTGACAATGCGGGCGCCGGTCTCGGCGTAGAGCCATTCGAGCTCGCGGCTGATCTGCATCGCAAGCTCCCGTGTCGGAGCGATGATCAGGGCGGGCGGCGAGCCGGCCGGACCAAAGTGCTCGGCCTCGCCAAGGAGGGAGGAGGCTAATGCAAGCCCGAACGCGACCGTCTTGCCGGAGCCTGTCTGAGCAGAGACAAGCATGTCGGCATTTGGATGCTCGGGGTTCCTGTCGGCTTCCACGACGGCAAGCTGCACAGGCGTCGGTTCGACATAGCCGCGCGCGGCTAGGGCGCGATCAAGCGCGGGGTGGCTGGGCGGGAAGGGCATGAGTAGTCAGTTTCGTCAAAGCGGTCCGCAAAAAGCCAAAAAAAGGCGCGGGGGTCGCGGGGGCAGGCCGGTGCTGGCCGCGCTGCTCTATATCACCTGTGGAAAAACACCACCCGGACAAAGCATCGCCAATGTCGCGGGCAGGCAGCGCGCGTTGACCGCTAAGCGACTTCGTCCGAATCCCACACGTCGCGAACGTTCACATCATTCTCGACGCCGATGTTGAACCAGGCCAGCCGGTCCTTCGAGGCATTGATGATGAAGAAGTGCTCGTGCGGCCGCATGATCATGGTGAGCTGGTTGCGCAACTGCTGCACGGTCAGCCGCGAGCGCAGCACCCACATGTCGCCGGACGCGCGGGTCATCTTGCCGGCCTCGCGCAGCACCTTCTCGAAGCGGTCATTGCCCGCGACGAGCCTGGCGGCGATGAAGTAGTTGCTGACCGGGACCACGCTCTCGCCGGGCGCCAGCTTGGGGTCGCCGAACTTGCGCTTGCGCGGGCTCTTGAAGTCCCAGCGCAGGTTGGGGTGATGGTCGGCGCGGTGATAGTCGGTGTCAGTGCCGCAACACAGGAAGGTGGAGGCGGTGACGCGGCCTTCCTTCAGGAAGTCAATAAGGCGCGAGCGGGGGTAGGGGCCGTATTCCTTGTCGTTGATCTTGACGCGCCACTTCACGCCCTCGAACGGCGGGGGAGGCGTGTGAAGCCCCTCCTCGTCCGCGAGGCGTACTTGCTGTGAAAGCTCGAGCGTATCGCTCATCGAGACACAGTGTTCCGCAAACCCCTAATTCTCGTTAGTTCTAGGGGCAGTCGACTTTTTGAAAGGTAAACGGGAGAGCCCAAATGGCCTATGAATTCATAAAAACCGAGACGGATGGGCGGCTTTTCATCGTCACCATCAACCGGCCGGACCAGCTGAACTGCCTGCATCCCATGGGCAATGCCGAGATGGGCAAGGCTTTCGACGAATTTGCGGCCAATCCGGACCTCTGGGTCGCGATCGTCACGGGAGCCGGGGAAAAGGCGTTCTCGGCGGGCAATGACCTCAAATTCGCGGCCTCCGGGCAGAAGTCGCCGGTGCCGATGCCGTCGACGGGGTTCGGCGGCCTTACCTCCCGGTATGACTTATTCAAGCCGGTGATCGCCGCCGTAAACGGGTTCGCCATGGGAGGCGGGTTCGAGATCGCCCTGGCGGCTGACATCATCATCGCAGCAGAAAACGCCAAGTTCGCGCTGCCGGAACCTCGCGTCGGCTTCGCCGCGCTCGCCGCCGGCATGCACCGTCTTCCCCGGCAGGTTCCGCTGAAGAAGGCGATGGGCATGATGCTCACTGGCCGCACGGTGGACGCGAAGGAAGGCAAAGAGATCGGCTTCGTTACCGAAGTTGTTCCGCAGGGCAAGGCTCTGGAAGAAGCCAAGCGCTGGGCGGGATTGATCCTCGAATGTTCACCCATGGCGATCAAGGCGACGAAAGAAACCGTGATGACTGGTCTCAACACGGCCGATTTCAAGACGGCGTTCGACCACAAGGTTCCGGGGATCGGCAGGCTGATGGCGTCGGCGGACCACAAGGAAGGGCCGAAGGCCTTCGCGGAGAAGCGCAAGCCTGTGTGGAAAAACGAACCCTAGTCCGCTCAAAGCGAGCGCGAGCGAGGGAACGAACAGCGAGGAAGGAGAGTTAGTGGTCCGGGTGGGGCGACAGAGGCTGCGCTGCGATGCTCCAACCCCTTCCGGATCACTTCCAGACTTCCTCGCGCAACACGGTTCCACCGATCGCGAGCGTTTTTTCTCCTGAAGCAAAACGTCCTAAAGCAACTGACGTTGTAGAACGTTCATCGCCGCCTTCGCCGCGCGTGGCGGCGACAACTGTTCCAGAAGCAGTCTACGAGCCGCTGCCGCAACCTGCTGGCGTCGAGGACGTCGTCGCGGCGGTGCGCCGTTTGGGGCAGGCGGGCAAACAGACGGCGGTCAGCATCGGCGATGTGTTTGCCGGCGCGGCGCGTCTTGTCCTGCGCGCTGCTGTTTCAGTTCATGCGTGGATCGCTTCGCGCGGTCACAGGGTGGAAGATCCGCTCCAGGCGCTCGTGGAAGCTGCGAAGTACCGCACGGTTTTCAACCGCATCAGCGCTGCGGCGAACCTTTCCCCGGCAGAGCGCCAGATCGTCGAAGCGATCAGCTCGTCTGTCCGCAGGACCTATCAGGCCGGCTCTGAAATCGTTGTCGAAGGCGAGGTGATGCCGCGTCCGATGATCATAGCGTCGGGCTGGGCCTGTCGCCGGCGCACGCGTGGAAATGGCCGTGCGCAGGTACTGGGCTTTCTGGCGCCCGGCGACGGTATCGGCCTTCGGGGCAGCGCGGATACGACCGCGTCGTCGACATTGCTCGCGCTCACGACTGTCGAGACGATCGACGCTACACAGCTTCTTCTGCTGGTGCAGCAGTCAAACGACTATGCCGGGATCGCGAACGCGCTGCTGAACGCGGTGGCGGAGGACGAAGAGTTCCTCACCAACCAGATCATACGGCTGGGTTCGCCTTCGCCGGTGGAGCGCCTTGCGCACCTGCTGCTCGAAATGCATGCGCGTCTCACCGCTGCGGGTCTGGCGACTGATCGCGACTTCTTCATGCCGATGACTTATGAGACGCTTGCGGAAGCGCTGGCGGTGACGCCTAAGATCGCAAAGCGCTCGATGAAGAGATTGAAGCGGAAGGGGCTGGCGAAGTTTCGCTATGGCCGCGTAAAGCTGCTGTCGCCTGGCGAATTGCAGCGGATGAGCGACTTTACGCCGCCAGATATGTGGACGGATCGCACCGCAGCCGGCTAAGCCGCGTCCTGTTCCACAGCGTGAAGAGTGCGGAAGTCGACCGCGAAACCATTCTCGACATATCGCACGCACGTTCCCGACCGTTCACCGACTGTGACCTTGTCGCCGACCATCGGGCGCGGGCCGGCGGTCTTCAGCGCAACACCGAATATCGAAACGTCGATGACGCTGCAGGCGATAGTGATGCCGTCGCCGAAGCTCGCGACCACCTGGCCGCCGCTGGGGCGGCGTTCGGCCTCCCGTTCGTCGAACAGGCCGAGGCGATCCTTGTTGATGATCCAGGTCAACTGGTCGGCGATCTTGTCCCGCTTGCGCTGTGGCACGCGGAATTCAATCGCATAGCCAACTTCGCTGAGCACGCGCGCGACGACGCCTTCGACCCGGCCGATCTCGTCGATGTACAGAACCACGTTTTCGCCCATCGACAGCGGTCGCGCGAGATTGATGCGCAGTCCGCCAGACGAGACGTCGAACGTCATCGCCTCAAATTCCTCGCCTTCGCCAGTGAGGCCTCGCACCCGTACGGCCCACTGGACACGGCGGTGGCGGCGCCGGTCAGGCGCGGATTTCAGCGCCGGTTTCGCTACGCTTTGCGCTAGCTGCATTTCCATCCCTCGCCGGTGAGAGGGAGTCCTCCCAACGTCGCGGCAAGCTAATGGTTAAATGGTTCACAAATGCTTGCGGGGCGTGGCTTCAGGCCGCGCCGGAGGGCCCGGAAGGGGCTCATTTGTTCGGCTATTGATGGGGCTACGCGTCGCCGGGCTGCGTGCGGCCAGTTCTGGGTGCTGGCGCGACAGGCAATAGGGCGGGCGCGGCGCTTCGGTCATCTGGAGCTGACAAGCCTTATGGCCGGGCTGTGCTCGGATGGGGGCGGATAGACCGCTATCGCCTGCAGGCGGCGCAGCGGGCGGCCCCCGAGCACCTCCTCGGACGACATGGCCTGGCAGACGCCCAGATAGCGGGTGGGGGCGCCGTTGCGGCCCGGCAGGGGCGCCAGGGCGAATTCGAGGTCGACGCGTCTGCCGGCGAGGGTTTCTCCGCGTGCGCGGATCAGGGCAGGGCCGCGCTCAGGAGTGGCGGAGCCGAGAGCGGCCGAAATCAACTGGCGGTCGGGCTCGTTCCAGATCGACAGGAAATTGTGTTCGGTGAGCTGCCGGCCGAACAGGCGCTCCAGCGAATAGCCTACGCGCCGGAAGGAGTAGTCGCGGTCGGCGACGTGGTTAAGGACGAACAAGCGGCCGACCACGCCTGGATAGTCCTCGGTTGACGGACCTTCATCGACGAGGTCGCCGTCGGACAGGCGGCGCCATGCATCGAGCACGGCCTGAGTGTTCGGATGAGCTCTCATGTCTTCCATACAGCTTGCCGCCAGGCATTTTCATTTGCGCTGACCGGAATCCCCCCGGCCGATGACGGATCAGTGGCAATGGCCGGGCCACACGCACGAGAGGGGAATCGCGACCCGAAACCGTCCGTTTTCCCGCCGAGCGGGACTTTGGCGGGAACCGCGCGCATCCCGGAGGCGAGAGTGGATGATGTGCAACGTACGCCGTTTCACGGCGACACAGAGACGCCCGCCGCGGGACTAACTGACGGACACCTACGATTTCCGGCGATAAAGCTTCAGGCCAGACCAGTCATTGTCGACGGCGCAGACCTTCACATCGACAAGGCCTATCGGCAGGCAGATCTTGCGCACGCCGTCTTCGGTCAGGTCCTTGAACATCGGCGAGGTCTTCTTCGGCCACGATACCCAGATCATTCCACCTTCGGAAAGACGCGGCTCGAGTTTCGGCAGGTCGCGTGCGAGACTGGCGGCGTCATTGACGAAGAGATGGACGAAATCGAAACTGCCTGCGGCCGGCACGGCTTTCTTTGGGGCGATCCCGGCGCCGCCCGTCAGTTCAGAATAGTTGGCAGGCGCGGCGACGACGATCGCTTTCGATCCTTCCTTCCAGCCGAGCTTGGCGATCAGGCTCTTGCCCGAATAGCCGGCCTGGGCGGCGGGCGGCTTGGCCATCAGGTGCGCAGCAGCTCGTTGACGCTGGTCTTCGCTCGAGTGCCGGCGTCGACCTGCTTTACGATGACGGCGCAGTAGAGCGACGGCGTCCAGTTCTGGTCCGGCATGTTCTTCGTACCGGGACGATTGCCGGCGACGACAACAGAATAGGGCGGGACTTCGCCATAGAGCGTCTCGCCCGTGGCGCGGTTGATGATCGGGGTAGACTGGCCGAGATAGACGCCCATGCCGAGGACCGAACCCTCGCGCACGATGACGCCCTCGGCGACTTCGGAGCGCGCGCCAATGAAACAGTTGTCCTCGATGATGACCGGATTGGCCTGTAGCGGCTCAAGTACGCCCCCAATTCCAACGCCGCCGGAGAGGTGGCAGTGCTTGCCGATCTGTGCGCAGGAGCCGACCGTGGTCCAGGTGTCGACCATCGTACCTTCGCCGACATAGGCGCCGATGTTGACGAAGCTCGGCATCAGCACGGCATCCTTGGCGACGAAGGCGCCATAGCGGACCAGCGCGCCCGGAACGGAGCGAAAACCGGCCTGGGCAAAATCGAAGTCCGCCCATTTGGAAAACTTCGAGGGGACCTTGTCCCACCAGGCGCCATCGCCCGGCCCATTGGAGATGCGCTTGTTGGGATTGAGACGGAATGACAGCAGCACGGCTTTCTTAAGCCACTGGTTGACGACCCACTGCCCCTGCTCGTTTTTTTCCGCGACCCGCACATCGCCGCTATCCAGCCCCTTCAGTGCGGCTTCCACGGCCTCGCGCGCATCCCCGCGTGTGGTCGGAGAAATCGAGGCGCGATCCTCCCAGGCGGCGTCGATAGTGGCGGCGACAAGTTTGGTGGCGAACACGCAGGACTGCTCCATTTCAGATTGAGCCGGAATTACCTTGTCCCACGCCGGAATCCTAGCGTGATTGCTGATACGTGAAACCGAACCGCCGGTACGGTCAGGATTGCTTCTTTTGCGGCTGGCCGAAAGCGCGGTCGAAGAACTCGTAGACCAGCTTGCCTTCTTCCGGGACCGTCGTTTCGACGAACTTCGCCGGCCGGTAGCGGCGGGAGTCACAGTTCTCGCGGCCCAGGACCGCGAATTTTGCTCGGGAGGTGCAGAAGATGGTCTCGGCGCCGTTCAGCAATCGGACACCCTGTGGCGTCTCCATCTCGGCGAAGACGTAGTGCGGCGTGGCGATCAGGCTTTGATCGACTGTGCGGACACAGAGTCCTGCCTCCAGAGTCCACCAGCCGCGAGATTCCCATCCCTCGGCCCGTCGCCAGGCCATGGCTGCGGTGATGCGATGGTCGGTGCGATTGCAAAGCATCATGCCGACTTCGAGCGAGCGATTGCGCGCCACATCCTCGAGGATGTCGATCAGCTCCGTGTTTGGGGTGTTGGGCGGTTCGCGGCGCTCGTTGAGAAAGGCGGTGATGGCGGCCCGGCTTTCGCGGCCAAGATAGCCATCGATTGTATCGGTGCTGATCCCGGCGTCGTCTAGCAGACGCTGGATGCCAGCGTTCTGCGCCGACTGCGCGCCCTTGTTGTAGGGTTCGGTCTCGCGGAACGTCATCGATCCACCAGTGCGCTTGTCGATGCGCACGGCCTGGAAGTTCCGCTGTTCAAGACCCATGGCGACACAGGAGGACGGGTTTTCGACGGCGAACGAACCATTGGGGTCGACGCAGAGCGGAATGTCGCCGTTCCATACGCGCTGTCCTCCACGGTGCGCCTTGGAGGATCGCGCGAAGGTGAAGTAGATGCCGGGCTTCAGCGGGGCGGGAAGGGCGACGCGGCACTCGCCGGGACGGAGGCGAGTCCAGCCCTCGACGATGACGGACTGGTTCTCCGGCCGGCCAGTGGCGGCTTCGAGCACGAAGCTGGTTTCATTGCAGAGCCGCCAGCCCTCCGACGACTGGGCGGAGGACGTGGGCAACGTGGGAAGGACGATCGCAAGCAGGGCCGCGAAAGGCGCGAGCTTGAGGTAGCGTCTAGCGGACCAGCGTTCCCGCGCCATGTTCGGTGAATAGCTCCATGAGAAGGGCGTGCGGCTTGCGGCCATCGAGGATGACGGCCGCTTCGACTCCCTTTTCCACTGCTTGCATGGCGGTTTCAAGCTTCGGAATCATCCCGCCTTTTGCGGTCCCTTCGGCAATCAGGGCTTTCCCTTCGGCAACGGTCAGTTGCTTGATGAGATTGCCGGATTTGTCGAGGACGCCGACCACATCGGTGAGGAACAAAACGCGGCTGGCCTTCAGGGCTGCGGCAACGGCGCCTGCCGCAGTGTCGGCGTTGATGTTGAAGCTCTTCCCATCCTGGCCGACGCCGACCGGAGCGACCACAGGAATGAAATCGTCCTCAGCCTGTGCGGCAAGGGCGCGCAGGACGCTGGGATCGACCTTGTCGGGCTCACCGACGAAGCCGA
>DATBNA010000093.1:0-3751 GCA_036554545.1 Hyphomonadaceae bacterium | reverse complement strand
GATCACCCTGATGCCGCGCGGATGGGCGCGGGCGATGATCTGTCTGTAGCCGGCGATGATATCTTCAGCAGAAGGCGGATTCGCCCGACCCATGCCGATGTCGTTGATGCCTTCGAGCACTGTGATGTAGCTGACGCCGGGAACCGAAAGCACGTCGCGGTCGAAACGGCTGAGAGCGGGCTCCCCGAACATCGCGCCGCCGTGGGAGAGAACGCGGTTGCCGGAGATCGCCGCATTGACCACGGAATAGCCGCCCTGCGCCTGCAGCCGCTGGGCGAGCACGTCCGGCCAGCGATGGTTGCCGTCATTGGTCGAGCGCGTGCCGTCGGTGATGGAATCGCCGAACGTCACGATCACTTTCGTCGGCGCGACAGGTTCGACTTCCACGCCCGAGATGAAGGCGCGGCTGTTGAAGGTCGAGGCCGCGGTGAAGGCGCTCATCGTGAAATTGCCGGGCTCGGAGATGAAGGACACAGCCGTCGCCTGTGGGTGGCAGGTGCAGGGTCCGGTGGCCGTGGGCAGGAAGAGGCTGATCGAGATGTTCTCGAGCGCCTTCACGGGCAGGTCCACCGCATCGCTGACCAGCGGCGACTTTGCGGGGATGCTTACAGACTTCGAGCCGCCGAATGTGATGTCCAGCGTCTTGCCGATCGGCGCGCCGTCCGCGGCAGCCAGCGAGATGGTCGCCGCGCCGATCGAGAGAGGCTTGTCGCCATATTCATTGGTGAAGCGGACACGCACCTTCGAGCCGGCGGCGCTGACGCGCAGCACTTGCCTTACGGTCTGGTTATCGAAGGTCTTTGCGTTTGCCGGCGGCGGCGTAGGCGACGCCCCCCATACTCCCACCCATTGAGACTGCGCCGGCGCCTGAGTGAGCGTCGTGCACGCCCCGAGCAATACGACGAACGCCAGTCCGGCCAGCCGCTTCATGATTTCCTCCCACGTCTGCGCGCAGTCTAGCGGCGCGCCGGGGAAGGGGAAGCGGGTCAGCCTTCGTCGAGGAAGCGCACCATCACGATATCGTCGATCTCGGTCGCCTCGCTGGAGCGGCGATAGGCGCGGCGCTGGATGCTTTCCTGATGAAATCCCATGCGGGCGTAAAAGGCTATCGCGCGGCCGTTCTCGGGCTCCACCAGCAATTGCAGGCGGATGACGCCGGCGGCTTTCAGGGTCGCTACCGCTTCGGCGATCATCTCGCGCGCAAGGCCGCGTCCCTGCCAGTCCGGATGGACAGCGAAAGTCCCGAGTTCGGCGACGTGAGAGGCCCGGCCCTCATACCGCGTAATGCGATAGAAGCCGGCGACCACACCGTCGCGCTCCTCGACAAAGAAATTTTCGCCGGCAAGCAGTTTCGCGAAGACGGCGCGGAAGGCGTCCAGGTCCATCGGGTCATGCGCCAGCCACGGAATGACGCTCGCATGCATGTAGATCGCGTACACCGCCTCGATGTCGCCGGGGCGGGCGGGCCGGAGCATCCTAGTTCTTTGCGCCGATGAACTCGTCGATGGTGCGGCGGGCGATGACCATCGCCTGCACTTCGCCTGCGCCCTCGAAGATGTTGAGGATGCGGGCGTCGCAGAGAACGCGGCTCACCGGATACTCCAGCGCGAAGCCGTTGCCGCCATGGACCTGCAGCGCGTTGTCGGCCGCGCCCCAGGCAATGCGGGCGGCGAGCATCTTGGCGAGGCCCGCTTCGAGGTCACAGCGCTTGCCGGCGTCCTTCTGGCGCGCGGAGAAATATGTGAGCTGGCGCACGCCGACGAGTTCTGCCGCCATCATCACCAGCTTGTCGGACGTGCGCGGGAAGTCGAAAATCTGGCGGCCGAACTGCGTGCGCTCCAGCGAATATTTGAGGCCAAGTTCGAACGCGCACTGTGCGACGCCGATGGCGCGCGCGGCCGTCTGGATGCGGGCGCCTTCGAATGTGGTCATCAGGTGCTTGAAGCCCTGGCCTTCGACCTCGCCGAGCAGGTTGCCGAGCGGGACTTCGAAACCGTCGAAGCCGAGCTCGTATTCCTTCATGCCGCGATAGCCAAGCACTTCGATCTCGCCGCCGGTCATGCCCTTGGCGGGGAAGGGGTTGGCGTCGGTGCCGCGCGGCTTCTCGCAGATGAACATGGAGAGGCCGGTGTGGTCTTTCGTGTCGGCCTTGGAGCGGGCCAGCACGGTCATCAGGTCGGCGCGCGCAGCGTGCGTGATCCAGGTCTTGTTTCCGGTGATCTTCCACTTGTCGCCATCGCGCGTTGCGCGCGTGCGCAGGCTGCCTAGATCCGAGCCGGTATTGGGTTCGGTGAAAACAGCGGTCGGCAGGATTTCGCCCGAGGCGATGCCGGGCAGGTATTTTTCCTGCTGGGCGCGCGTGCCGCCATTGAGCAGGAGTTCGGCCGCGATTTCGGAGCGCGTGCCGAGCGAGCCGACGCCGATATAGGCGCGCGAGAGTTCCTCGGAGACGACGCACATCGACGTCTTGCCAAGGCCGAGGCCGCCGAACTCTTCCGGGATGGTGAGGCCGAACACGCCCATCTCGCCCATCTGCTTCACGACGGCGTCGGGGATGAGTTCGTCCTTGAGGTGCCATTCGTGGGCGTAGGGCTCGACCACTTCCTTGCCGAAGGTACGGAACTGGTCGCGGATCTGTTCGAAGGTTTCTTCGAGGCCAGTGTATTCCACCGTCGCCTTCTGGCTTTCAAGGAAGCCGCGGATGAGCTTCGCGGCCGCCATGCGCGCCGGGGCGGTGTTGCCGTGGGTGATAAGTTTGGTGATGGCTGGCGTTGCAAGTTTCTGCGCGGCCGAGACGTCCGTCAGCATGTCGTTGGGGCGGACGATCTCGAGCTGGGTCATTGGCAGGCCGCCGCCGAGCTGGAACAGGTATTCGCCGAACAGGATCTGGGTCAGCAGCTGTTCGATCTCTCCGAACTTGCCTTCATCCGCGATCCGGTCGGCCCAGTTGGCGGTCTCCTTCAGCGTCTCGACATAGGTCAGCACCCAGGCGAGGCCGTGGGTGGCGCGCTGTTCCTCATCGATCTTGCGGCGATCGACTTTCCCGCCGGGGGCGACTTTGGCGGCGACCTGTCGGCGCAGTTCGAGGAAATAGGCCTCCGCGTCGGCGGCGGCCTGGCGAAGCGTTGTGCGCAGGTCGCTGATCACGATGCCTTCGGCCATTCCGTCCATCCTTGCCGCTCCGTTTCGAGACGATCCCCTAGCCCATTGCGGCGGTGCAGCAAATACCGTGTCGTGTCGAACAAAAGCGCGTGTGGCGATGAGTCCACGGGCTTTTGGCCGACGCTCCAGCCTTGTGGCATTGGCCGCAAGGAGCAAAAAATGAGAGACGAGAGACGTTGCGGCAAAGAATCCGGCGCTGCTCGCGAATTGGAGGAGGATGTCCCATGAAGCTGGCGAAGCTTGGGATGGTTTGCGTGTCCGCCATGGCGATTGCGGCGGGCGCCGCATCGGCCCAATCCAGCGCTCCGGGCTATGCGCCGCCGAAGACCAGCTGGGGCGTTCCTGACCTGCAGGGCTTCTGGAGCAACTCCTCGATCACCGACATGCAGCGCGCCCCCGAATACCCGAACCTCGTGATGACCGAGGCGGAGGTAAAGCAGATGGAGGGCGACGACTACTACAACAACCGCACGCGCGAGGACGCCAAACCAGCCGACGTGAAGAACCTCAAGCTGCTCGATGGCACGGACCTGCTGTCGGGCGGCGGCTACAATGCGTTCTGGGTCGATCCGGGCAAGCACGTCGCCGT
>DATBNA010000613.1:0-6249 GCA_036554545.1 Hyphomonadaceae bacterium | reverse complement strand
GGCGAGGCGATATAGTTGCTGTGCGGCCATGACCCGGTCGAAATCCACGACTTCGACGTTGCTGAACCCCGCCGATCGCATGACCCGCCGCAGGCGCGCTTCGCTGTCGCCGTGGATTCCGCCCGCCGCGCGGTTGACTACCACACTGATTTTCATGCTGTTTTTGGCCATCATCAATCATACGGTAGTAGGTTTATGTGCAGGCGCGTTGATGCTGCTCAAGGCACGAGCGCACAGGCCAAGCCTTCCTTTCTGGCGAACTGGGCCGAGGCAAACCTGCGCTTGAAGCCTGTGTCGGGAAAACAGTGCAATGCTTGAAGACGGTTTGACGCGAAAATCTGTAACCCTGCTGCACCTGTCTGACATCCATTTCGGCGCAGAGGACGAGGCCGCACTTGAGGCGGTAGCCGACTTTGCCGCACGCCTCAAACCGGATGCGTTGGTCGTCGCCGGCGACATCACCCAGAGCGGCAGGCGGCGCGAGTTCAAGGTGGCTCGAGCCTGGTTCGACAAACTGGGCATCCAGCCCATTATCGCGCCGGGTAATCACGACACACCGGCACTACACCTTCCTCTTCAGCTGCCAATGCGCATGGTCGCTCCGTTCGATCGCTACACGCGCTACATGAGCGAACTCGACGCCGTGGGACGCCTGATCGAACTGGGCGGCGGACTGGTGCGGATTTCCGCGATCAACACGGCTCGTGGCATGCAGGGGCGCATCAACTGGGCCGACGGCGTCATCGATCTCGACGATCTGGAAGAGGCGCTGAACCGCCTGGCCGACGGTCCGGACAGCGCATGGCGCATCCTTTTGTGTCATCACCCTCTGCGGGAGCCCGGCCATTCGCGCATCTCCGTGGATACGCGTCGCGGCGGAGAGGCGCTGCGCCGTTGCGCGGCTGCGCACGTGGACGCCATCCTTACCGGGCACATACACGACGCATTTGCCCACCCGATCCACTCTCCGAGGCGGCAGATGGTGCAGATGGGATCGGGCACTCTGTCGACGCGCGTGCGCGCGACCCAGGCCAGCTTCTGTCTGATCACGATCGATGGCGAACACATGGTGCAGGACATTGTCACCATCGATCGCAGCGGCCTGAAGACCCATCGCAACTACGATTCGCGGGTAGATCAGCCCGGACTCCTCCTTCAGCACACGCATAAGCGCTGACTTGACCTTTATTTGCTTCGGCCGGTGTCTCAATTCGGCGTTCTCGGCAGCAGGTAGGTTTGAGCGCCGGCGATGGTCGCGACCTTGGTGTAGTCGGCTTCCGGAACGTTGACGCCGAGGCGCGCGTGCAGGGCGGTGATGAAGTTTAGGAAGTCCATCGAGTCGATGTCGAACTCCTGCTGGATCGGTCGATTGCGATCGGCGCTGTCGAAATCAATCTCGGGCGCGAGCCGGGCGAGTTCGTCGCGAATGACGGATAGGATCTGTTCGGTTGTCATAGCTCACCCGGATTCGCCAGAAGCTGGCCTGTCCGCTCCAGAAACAGCGCGCCCCTGTGGCCGTCACTGACACGATGATCGGCTGCCAGGGTCATGCATACCGTGGGGCGCGCGGTTACCTGGCCATCCACAACCCACGGCCGCACGACGATCCTGCCAAAGCCCACAATGGCGACTTGCGGCGGATAGATGACGCCCCACACCGCATCGACGCCGCGATCGCCGAGGCTGGTGACGGTGATGGTCGGATCGGCGATCTCCGAACTCCTGAAGCGGCCGGCCCGCACCCGCGCCACGAGATCGCGCATCCTCGTCATCAGGTCGGCGAGAGCGAGATCGGCGGTGTCGTGAATTGCGGGCGCAGCAAGACCGCCGCCGCGTATCGCGATCGCGACGCCCACGTGAATGGCTTCGCTTGGGCGAAACTCATCCTCGACGTGAAAGCCGTTGAACTCCGGAAACTCGCGGGCAGCCTTGGCGACGGCCTTGATGATGAGCGCGCCCATCAGGAGGCGCTCGGCGGGCGGGCGTTGGGCGTTGGCCGCCGCGAGCCAGTCCTGCGCGGCGCCGATGTCGATCGTGTGGCTCAGATAGTAGTGGGGGATTTCACGTTTCGACCTGCCCATCGCCGCGGCGATGGCCCGCCGCATGGCGGTGAAATCGAAGCCCGCAGGCTTCTTCCCGGCGGACACTTGCGCCCTGGCCGCAACATCCTCGCGGGTGATCGCCCCGCCGGGGCCGCTGCCGGCAATAGAAGCGAGGTCGACGCCCACCTCCTCGGCAAGCCGGCGCGCCGCCGGCGAAGCGCGAGGACCGGCGGCAGGCGGGGCGCGCCGGGGTGGCGGCGCTTCGGTTGGGGGCGGCGGCTTCGGCGCCGTGGGGGTTGGGGCAGGCGGTGGAGCAGCAGCAGGCATTGCCGCGGCGGCCTCGCCTGCGCCACGGAAACGCGCCATCACCGCGCCTACGGGCAGCACCGCGCCCGGCGCGACGACATGCGCTTCGAGCACGCCGTCCTCGAACACTTCAATTTCGATGGCGCCCTTCTGTGTCTCAACCACGGCGATCACATCGCCGCGTTTCACCTTGTCGCCTGGCTTCGCCAACCATTCGATCAGCGTGGCGGCCTCCATGTCGGCGCCGAGAGAGGGCATGCGGAAGTCGGTCACGCCGGCGCGCCCTGACGCTTGCCGATCAGGCCGCGCGCCACGGCGACGATCTTGTCGACCTGTGGAATAGCTGCCGCCTCGAGGTGTCGGGCGTATGGGATCGGCACCTCTTCACTGCACACGCGCGCGATGGGCGCATCCAGATCGAAGAAGGCCTGCTCGACAATGCGCATGCCGATCTCGGCGGAAATGCCGCCGCTCCGCCAGCCCTCATCGACGACGACGGCGCGGCGTGTCTTGCGCAAGGAGGCCATGATTGTGGCGTCATCGAGCGGGCGAAGCGTGCGCAAGTCAATCACCTCTGCGCGCACGCTTTCCTTCGCCAGCTGCTCAGCCGCTTCGAGCGTCTTGCCGAGTGAGCCGCCATAGGTGATCAGCGTGACATCCTCCCCGCTTCGACGAATGATGGCCCGGTCGATGTCGACCGGGCCGGCGTCGGCGGCGATCTCACCCTTCATATTGTAGAGCATGACGTTCTCGAAGATGAGCACGGGATCGGGTTCCTGCAGGGCGGTCCACAGCATGCCGCGCGCATCCTCCAGTGTGGCCGGAGCGAGCACGCGGATCCCCGGAATGTGCGCGAACCAGCCTTCGAGGCTGTGGGAGTGCTGAGCCGCGAGCTGGCGGCCGGCGCCGGTCGCCATCCGGATCACCACGGGGCAGCCGAACTGGTTGCCCGACATGTGCCGGAGAGTCGCCGCGTTGTTGAGAATCTGGTCGAGCGCAAGCAGGCTGAAATTGACCGTCATCACCTCGACGATCGGCCGCATGCCGGCCATGCCAGCGCCGATGCCGGCGCCCGTGAAGCCTGCCTCCGAAAGCGGCGTGTCCCTGATGCGGTCGGGTCCATACTTCTCCAGCAATCCTTTTGACACTGCGTAGCAGCCGCCATAGCGGCCCACGTCCTCGCCCATCAGGAAGACGCGATCGTCGCGATCAAGCGCTTCCGAGATCGCTGCGCGCACGGCCTCCCGATAGGTCGTCTCCACCTTTGGCGCCGTCGAGGGCTTGGCCTTTGACGGCGCAGGCCGGTCGGGAGCGTAGACGTAGCGAGCGAGATCTTCGATGGGTTCCCAGCTTCCCGCTTCAGAGAAGGCCACGGCTTCTGCGACCTCGCGATCGACCTCCGCGTCGATGCGCGCCACGTCCTCGGCATGCGCGAAGCCGCTTTCCAGCGCCCAGGTCTGGAAACGCACAATGGGGTCTTTGGCTTTCCATGCCTCAACTTCGTTCTTGTCGCGGTAAAGCTGGGCGTCGAACATCGAGTGGGCGCGGAAGCGATAGGTGCGGCACTCGAGGAAGTAGGGTTTCCCGGTCGCGCGGACGTGCGCGATCGCGCGCCGCGCGGCGGCTTCCACCGCGACCACGTCCATGCCATCGACCGCTTCGGCGGTGATCCGGTAGGATTCCGCCTTGCGATGGATATCGGTTTCGGATTCTGAACGCGCCAGAGCCGTGCCCATCGCGTATAAATTGTTCTCGCACACGAACAGGACGGGCAGGTCCCACAACGCCGCAAGGTTGAGGCTTTCGTGGAACTCCCCCTCTGCTGCGGCGCCTTCGCCAAAGAAGCAGGCGGTAACCGCATCGGATTTTCGCATGTGGTCGGCGAGCGCCAGTCCCACCGCAAGGGGCAGTCCGCCGCCGACGATGGCGTTGCCGCCGTAGAAATTATGCTGGGCGTCGAACAGATGCATCGAGCCGCCGCGCCCGCCGCTGCAGCCTTCGCGCTTGCCATACATCTCCGCCATCGCCGCATTCATCGTCACGCCGCGCGCCAGCGCATGGCCGTGCTCGCGATAGGTCGCCACGACGCGGTCGCGAGCTTCCAGTACAGGAATAATGCCGGCGGCGACTGCCTCTTCGCCGTCGTAGAGATGGAGGAAACCGCGGATCTTTTCCTGCGTGTAGAGCTCCGCGCACTTCTGCTCGAAGCGGCGGATACGGATCATCAGGCGCAGCAGGTCCAGAACGTGTGCGTGTGTCAGCCGGGGCTTGGACGAGGCGGCATTCATCGTTCGTCGCTTTCGAGCGTGGAGAGATCGCCTTCGGGAAGGCCAAGCTCGCGGGCCTTGAGCAATCGGCGCATCATCTTGCCGCTACGGGTCTTCGGCAAGTTCTCGCGGAACACGATCGTCTTGGGCGCGATGGCTGGGCCAAGGCGTTTGCGGCCATGGCCCAGAAGCTCGCGCTGCAGCGCCTCGTCATGGGCGACGCCTGTCTTGGTGACGACATAGGCCTTGATGATCTCGCCCCCGAGCGGGTCGGGTACGCCGATAACGGCGGCTTCGGCGACGGCTGGATGCTCCATCAGCGCGCTCTCGACCTCGAACGGCCCGACGAGATGGCCGGCGCTCTTGATCAGATCGTCGGCGCGGCCCACGAACCAGAAATAGCCGTCGCTGTCACGCATGGCGAGGTCGCCGGTAAGGTACCAGCCGCCAACGAAGCACTTCCGATAGCGCGCGTCCTCATGGAGATAGGCGCGCATCATCGATGGCCAGCCGGGCCTGAGCGCCAGCTCGCCCATCGCCATGGGCGTTTCCACCACGCGCACGCTGTCGCCGTTGCGCTCGACGATGGCGGCCTCGATCCCGGGAAGCGGCTTGCCCATCGAACCCGGGCGCACCTCCATGGAAGGGAAATTGGCGATCATGATGCCGCCGGTTTCGGTCTGCCACCAGTTGTCGTGGAAGGGTTTGCCGAAGGCTTCCACCGACCATTCGACGGCCTCGGGATTGAGGGGTTCGCCGACGCTGGCGAGCAGGCGCAGCGCCGACAGGTCATAGCCTTTCCACGCCTCTGTTCCGGCGCGCATCAGCACGCGTATGGCCGTCGGCGCCGTGTACCAGACATTGACCTTCTGGTCCTGCAATGTCCGCCGCCAGCGATCGGCGTCGAACTCGGCTTCATCGACGAGCAACGTCGCGCCGTTGGTCAGCGGCGCGATGACGCCATAGGACATCCCCGTCACCCAACCGGGGTCGGCGGTGCACCAGAAGATGTCGCCTGGCCGCAGATCGAGTGCGTAGAAGCCGGTGATGTGATGCGCCACCACGGCCTCATGCACGTGGACGACGCCTTTGGGCTTGCCAGTCGTGCCGCTGGTGAAGTGCAGCAGGGCGAAGTCCTGTGGATCAGTCGCGGCAATCTCGCCTTCCTCGGAGGCTTCGGCCATCAGGCGGCGATAGTCATGCACGTTGTTCGCCGGATCGTCGGCGCCGTCTATCAGGATGACGTCCTTGAGACCGGGCAATTGCGCCCGCCATGCCGCTATCTTTTTCCGGTAAAGCGCCGCGGTTGTGACGAGCAATCGAGCCTCGCCGATCTCCATGCGCGAGCGGATGGGTTCCGGCCCGAACGCGGAAAACATCGGGCAGAAGGCTGCGCCTGCCTTGAGCGTTCCGAGCACGGCGATATGCAGCTCCGGCGTGCGGCCCAGCAGCGAGTAGACGGGCTGGCCTTTCGTCACGCCGATCTTGCGCAGTACGTTGGCGAAGCGGTTGGTCTGCCGGCGCAGGTCGTCATAGGTGTAGTCGACCATGCGGCCGTCGGCGGACAACCAGCGCAACGCCAGTGCGCCGCCGCGCCCGTGCGCAACGTGCCGGTCGACTGCTTCGTAGGCGAT
>DATBNA010000609.1:0-7688 GCA_036554545.1 Hyphomonadaceae bacterium | reverse complement strand
CCCGTCGTCGTGTAGTGCATCTGGAAGTTCAGCGTGCCGCCGCCGGGAACCGGGGCGCCTGAATCTTCCGCCATCACCTGGGCTTCAGCGCCCGGCGTGTAGGAGCCGACCGAACCGCCGGGCAGCTTGGAGCGCGGCATCTTGGGGTCCGGCGACCAGTTCGAGATGACATGGTGCAGAACGGTGCGATCGCCCGGCTTGATCGACACGGCCTTGAGCCAGGTGTCTTCCTTGAACGGGTTGGCGACGCGCTGGTTCTGGTATTCGACGATGCCCTGGGCGGGAACGTCGAAGGCCGGGATATCGACGATCACATCCGGCTTGCCCAGATAGGCGGGCCATTCTGGAGCGACGCCAGCGGTTTCCTTCAGCGTATCCGGGCCCGAGCCGCGCGGCGCGCCGGCTTCGATCCAGTGGATCAGCGTCTTGGTCTGCTGCGCCGTCAGCGCCTGGTCGTTCTTGAAGTGGCCGATGTGCGGATCGGCGAAGTAGGGCGGCATGCGCTCGGACATCACCGACTCGCGGATCATCGGGGCGAAGCCCTTCACCACTTCATACGAGTCCATCGCGAAGGGGCCGATGCCGCCTTTCTGGTGGCAGGTGACGCACTTCTCCTGGAGGATCGCGGAGATGTCTTCCGAATAGGAGATCGAGCGGAAGGTGTTGGCCTTGGCGCGATCCGGGAAGGCGATGGTCTTTCCGGTCTTCACGTCGATACGCGGCTTGGCGACGGCCTGGCCGGCCAGCACGGCATCGAGCGCCTTGGCGGTGTAGGCGTCTTTCGCTTCGCCCTTCACATTGGGGTTCGCCTTGGTGAAGCGGTCGTCGAGCGGGCCGTGATAGGCGACCTTGTGGCCTTTACGCGGATCGATGACGAAGACTTCGCCTTCCCGCTGCACGCCCAGTTGTGCGCCGACGAGCTGCAGCTCATCGACCAGAACCGGAATATCGAAGCCCTGCGCCTTCGCTTCGGCCGCGGCCTTGTCGCGCGAGTCGGAGGAGTTGAGCATGTAGAAGAGCACGCCCTTGTCGGCGTAGGCGGCCTTGAGCTTCTCGAGCTCGGCGGCGGCGGTGCGCGACAGGGCCGAACCGTTGGCCTGCGTCATCAGCACGACGGCCTTGGCGTCCTTGAAATAATAGAGCTCGTGCGAGAGGCGCGTGTGGTCAGTGAGCTGGAAGTTGTCAGCCTTCTCGGCGACCGCAACGGCGACTGGGGCTGGGGCGGCGACGGCAAAGCCGACGACAGCCATGGCCGCAACCGCGACCGTGGAAGCCAAGACAACGCGCTTCATGGAAAACGTCTCCCTGGGAAGGACAACAGGCTGTGTAATTCTAGTTACAAGTATCGCCGGAAAGCGTAGAAAACTCAACAGTGTCCGCCCTTCGGGCTGAACGCGTTTCGCTTGGGCGGGGTAACGTTTCTGCTATCCGGGGCTTGACGCTGGCGTAAGGCTAACGCCGCCTTGACCACGGCAGCAACCACTGCTGGCTGTCCTGGACGCCTGAAGCCGCGTCAATCCGATAGACTTGGGCTAGCCGCCCAGGGGTCAGGACTTCCGAGGGTGAACCCTCCGCGACGATCCGTCCGTCATCCATCAGGATAAGCCGGTCCATGAAGCGCGAGGCGAGGGCGAGATCATGGATCACAGCCAGCACGCCGCCGCCGGCGCTGGCCCGCTCCCGCAGAATCTCCATCACATGAAGCTGATGATACGGGTCGAGTGCGGCGATGGGTTCGTCGACCAGAAGAAGCGGCGCCTCGACAGCAAGCGCGCGGGCCAGCAAGACGCGGGTGCGCTCGCCACCCGAGAGAACCGCGACGGGGCGGTCGGAGAGGGTAGCCGCATCCACTGCAGCAAGCGCCCGATCGACCGCTGCACGATCCTCGGGTGATGGTCCGCCAAAACCGGACTGGTGGGGGTAACGTCCAAGCATTACGACATCGCCGGCGGGCAGCCGCCACTCGACACGGCGATCCTGCGGCAGGAAAGCAACGGCGCGGGCGCGCTCGCTTCCTGAGCGTGCGAAGAAGTCGGCCTCGTCGAGCTTCACCTCGCCGCCAGTCCTTTCGACGAGGCCCAGTATTGCGCGCAGCAGTGTCGACTTGCCGGCGCCGTTGGGGCCGATGAGGCCGACGACTTCGCCTGCCGAAATGCTGAGCGAGGCGCGGTCGACAATGAGCTTGCCGCCGAGCGTGACCGAGATGTTGGCTGCCTCCAGCTTCACGACTCGAACTCCGTCCGGGCCTTTAGGATTAGCCAGAGGAAGAATGGCGCGCCGATGATGGCGGTGAGGACTCCCAGCTTCAGCTCGACCCCCGAGGAAAGAAGGCGGATCAGGATATCTGCCGCAACCAGCAGGATGCCGCCGCCAAGCGCGCTCGCCAGCAAGAGCCGGCTCGGCGTGTGCCCGACCAGCGGTCGCAGCAGGTGAGGTACGACGAGGCCGATGAAGCCGATGCCGCCGATGACGGCGGTGCCGGCGCCGACGCTGATTGCGGTGCCGGTGACGACGAGCGCGCGGGTGCGCTTGAGGTCGACGCCGAGGCTTGCGGCGGCTTCTTCGCCGAGGCTGAGGGCGTCGAGTGAGCGGGCGGACGCCGCCAGCATCGCCCAGCCGAGCGCCATCAACGGGACGGCGAGGGCGACATGGTCCATCGAGCGGTCGGTTACCGAACCCAGCAGCCAGAACATGATTTCTGCAGCGGCGTAGGGATTGGGAGAAAGATTGAGCGCCAGCGACATCAGGGCGGCGCTCAGGCTTGAGACGGCGACGCCGGCGAGTACGAGCGTCAGGACGCTGCCGCGGCCGGCGAGACCCTGCAGCAGCAGGACGCAGGCGACGGCGCCCACAATACCCATGAGTGGCAAGGCCAACGGAAAGAGCAGCGAGATGCCGGTGTAAAGCGCCAGCACGGCGCCGAGTGAAGCCGCCGAAGTGATGCCGATGACGCCCGGGTCGACCAGCGGGTTGCGCAGGAACCCTTGCAGCGTTGCGCCAGAGAGTCCGAGCGACATGCCGACCGTGACAGCCAGCAGCGTACGCGGCAGGCGGACCTCGCGCATGATCATCCACGCTGTGTCGGACTCGCCGCTTCTCATCATGTCGAGCAGTTCGAACGTGCCCGCCGCCGCCGGGCCGATCAGCATCGATGCGAAGGTGAGGATGCCGAGAAGGACAGCCAGTGCGACGACAAGCGCAGGATAGGGGATGGGCTTCATTGCTTCGCTATCCGCTGTGCATGCGCCTTGCGAGCTTCAACCAGCAGCTCGACCGCGCCAAGGACGCTGGGTGCGCCGCAGGTGGTGTAGCGCTCCGGGATGGCGATATGCGGCGTGTCCGCCACCAGATCGCGCAGCGCGGGATGGCGAAGGTTCTGCGTCGACATCGAGGGCGGGTTCGCCCAGGGCGTGGCGGTGGAGACGAGGTCAGGCTTCGTCCGAAGCAACTGCTCGAGCGGAATGTTGGTGTATCCGGTGTAGCCCAGCGTTTCACCGAGCGTGCGCCAGCCGCCGGCATTGACGACGTGGGCGAAGAGCGTGTCGCGGCCGGACATGAAGTTGTTGACGCCGATGTCGGCAAAGACCGGTTTCTCGCCGGGCGGCAGTTGCGCCTGCAGCTCTGCAAGGCGTGCATCGAATTCTGCGATCACCTGTTCGGCGCGCTCCGGCTCGCCAACAGCTTCGCCCATCTTGCGGATGTTGGCGCGCATGTCGTCGAAGTCGGCTTCAGGGTCGAAGGTGACGATGTTCTGGCCGAGTCCGCGCAGCAGCGAGGTCGCGGCCATCGTGCTGAACGAGCCGGTGACGATCAGGTCAGGCTTCGACATCAGCACTTCTTCGGCAAGGCCGTGGTTCACCTTGATCTTCGCGATAGTGTCGTTGAGGCCAAGCGGCGCGTTGAGCGGCTGGCGCGAAAGATACGTGATGGAGGCGATGCGTGACGGATCGACGATCCGCATCAGCAGTTCGTCAGTGCACAGGTTCATCGAGACGATCCGCTGCGGACGCTGTTGTGCGTCCGCAGCGGCGGTCGTCGCTGGCGCAAGGAAAGCCAGCGCCAGAAGCGCAGCCATTCCATGTCGCGCCGGCCGCTTCATTTCGCCGAGCCCCCTTTGAATCGCACGCCAATGTAGGCTGCGCGCGGTGCGCCGAGGAAGGAGATCACTTCCTCATATTCCTCGTCCGTCAGGTTCTCGATGCGGGCGTAGAGCTCGACCTCGTCATTGAGCTGCCAGGACGCGCCCAGCCGCACAAGCGTGTACGGATCCTGCTCGGTGCGCAGGAATGTGCCAAAATCCGTATCGACCTGTTCGCCGTTATAGGTGACGCCCAGGTTGAGCTGGATCGGCCCGCCGCCAATGCGCCAGCTGGCGTCGAGCGCTCCCTGGTTTTCTGGGCGGCGGAGCTCGATGCCGGCAGGCTCGGTGGCCTCAAGGTTTGTCCATGAGCCGACAATGTCGAAATCGTCCGCTGGATAAAGGCGGAAGGTTGCCTCCCAGCCGCTGCGGTCGCTGTCTGTCGTGCGGTTCTGAGGCGTTGACAGGAAGAGGGGCGGCCCCCCGAAGGCGGTGAAGATTTCCTTCTCCAAAGTGGATTCGAAATAGGTGAAATCGATCACGACGCGATCGTCCAGCAGCGTCTGCTCGACACCGATGTCCCATCCTTCAGCCTCTTCCGGCACGAGATCAGGATTGCCGATGAACGTGCCGGGGTTGAAGCCGACCTGTTCGAAGAAGGTCGGGTTGGTGACGCCTGTGCCGAACGAGGCGTGCGGCCGCGTGCCTATGCCCGGAATTTTCCACGACGCGGCGATGCTGTAGGTGTCCGCATCCTGGAAGTCATCGTTGTCGTCATGACGCGCTGTGACGAACAGGTAGAACTGGTCGGCGATCTCCGTGCGGTACTGCGCGCCGATGCCGACGAGTTCGCGCGACTGCTCCAGTCTCTGCTGCGGCGAGCAGAAGGCCGGGCAGGGGTTCTGGTAGGTCTCTTCCTTGCTTTCCGCAAAGCCGGTGAGGAAGCTCATGAAGCCGGGCGCGCCAAATTCGATGGTCGATTGCAATGCGAACTTTGTCCTCGAAGCGTCGGCGCCGCTGGGACTCGGCGCTCCAGTCGGAAAACTGAAGCCTTCGTTGCGGCGCTCTTCGTCAACATAGGAAGCGGACGCAATCGTCTCCCAGCCGCCATCGAGCAGTGAAAGCGTCGCCGATCCGCCGACCAGCAGCTGCGACTGGTCTGTCGAGCTGTTGTCGTCATAGGAAAGGCCCGCAATAGGCGGACTGAAGGCCTGCCCATCGAGTTCGGAGTCCTTGTTGAGATAGCGGGCGATGCCGTCGATGCGGAAGACGTTGCTGAGCGCCTTGCCGCCGCGCAGATAGGCGGTGGCGATCTTGTTGCCTTCGTCATCTCCCGGTTCGGCGCTGCCGACGGACGGAACGCCCTGCGCTGTACGGTCGGGCGATGTGTCGAAGCCCTCCGTTGTCAGCATGTGGAAGCCGGCCGAGGCGTAGTCCTCGCCGTTGCCGAAGCCGCCGCTGCCCTGGATCTGCAGCGTGCTGAAGTCGCCGCCTTCGATCGATGCGTTGAAATAGGCCCCGTCGACTTCGCGACGGGTGATCAGGTTGACGACCCCGGCGAGCGCGTTGGAGCCATAGAGTCCGCTTTGCGGGCCGCGCAGGACTTCGATGCGTTCGATGTCGCCGGAGAGAAGCGTCGAGAAATCCGTCTCGCCCTGGTCCGGGCTCGAGACATCGACGCCGTCGAGCAGCACCAGCGTGTGGTTGCCTTCAGCGCCCCGGATACGGACCTGCGTCAGCGCGCCGAACGCGCCGCCGCGGTTGACGGCGACGCCAGGAACCTGCCGCAGCACGTCGGGCACGTAGCTGTAGCCCTGGTCCTCGATCAGGTCTTCGGGAATGACAGTAAGCGAATAGCCGAGCTTGTCGTACTCGACCGGCGTTGCAGAGCCAGTGACGACGACAATGTCGCTTTCGTCTGGCGGCGTTTGCGCAAACGCCGCCGGTGCGGCGGCTAGCGCGAATGCACCACCCGCGAGCAGGGGGCGCCACGATGTGGCGGGTCTTCTTCTGGTGCAGGGTCCATGAGTCATTTTGACGTCTCCACAATGTTGGAGACCGTCCGCCGACACGGCGTCATTGCCGGGCCAGAGGCCGGTCCAAGACGTCGCCATCGGAAAAATCCGCTCGCACGGCCCATCCCCGGACCGCCGAAAGACGACTGCGGCAGGCAGGTCTCCTGACTTGCGGGTCAACACCTTTGCGCATCGCCTTCCCGGTAAACCTCTCCCTGACAAGTGCAGGGTGGGGCGCCCAGTGGCGGTTGATGCGCGGCTCGCCGCTTACAGTTGCGGGGGCAGCCCGGGCTTCTACCCGGTTCCCTTTGAATCCCCTTTTGGGGGAACCTGTCGCGGGAAGGATCAATACTCGCGTCTTCGCCTGCGGCAAGAGGCGTCTCGCCATGGCGCCCTGCCTGCATCCAGAGATGGAGCAGTTTCTGGTAAATTGCGTCGCCGCGAACGCGGTGGTCGGAAGGACAGATGGCCTCCATCGCGGCAAAGGCCCCAGTCGGCGCAGGCTCAAGTGATGCGGGCCGGTTCCTCGTGCTCGACGGCATGCGTGGCGTGGCCGCTTTCGCCGTCATTCTCGACCACGTCTCCTCGGTGACACTGCGCGCATGGTTTCCAGGCCGCTATCTCGCCGTCGACTTCTTCTTCGTGCTCAGCGGCTTCGTGCTCGCCCATGCCTATGGCCAAAAGCTGGGACAGGGGACGCTGTCGCCGCTGGGCTTCATGCGGATCCGCTTGATCCGCCTTTATCCCTTTTATCTTCTTGGCCTGGCTCTTGGACTGCTGTTTCCGGCCATGGCGCTGGTGCGCGGATGGAGCGACATTCCGTGGAGTGAGGTTGCCACCGTCGCTGTGTTCGGCGTGCTTTTCCTGCCAGCTCCTGCCTTCTCATGGACCGGCGGGCATCTCTTCCCATTCAACGGTCCCGCCTGGTCGTTATTCTTCGAGCTGATTGCCAACTTCATCTACGGGTTCATCGCCCGCTACCTGACCTGGCTTGTCCTCGGTATTGGCTTAGCGGTGATGGCGGCGCTGATAGCGCTGGCTGTCGTTCGGCACGAGGATGGCCCAGGCTGGCATTGGTCCAACTTCGGATACGGCCTTTGCCGGGTTGTCTACTGCTTCTTCGCGGGCGTCGTCATCTACAGGCTCCGCGAGGTCGTGAGGCTTTGGGCGATGCCGGCGTGGGCTGCCGTTTTTGCACTTCTGGCTATCTTCGCCGTTCCGGCTTCGGATGAATTGCGCCCGGCGTTTGACGCGTTCGCGGCCATTGTTCTGATGCCGCTTCTGGTCGCCTTCGTCGCAGGATCCACAGTTGGAGGTCGGGCGGCCCGGCTGTGCTCTTTCCTCGGGATGTTGTCCTACGGCGTCTATGCGCTGCACGTACCGATAATGACCCTCCTCAACTACGCCCTGCAGGTCGTCGACGTCTCGCTGCCCTACGGCTTCATGGATGTCGTGCTCGTAGCCGGATTGACGACGATAGTCGTTGCCGTGGCGACGCAATATTACGATACGCCCTTCCGCAGACTGCTCTCCGGAAAAGCGAAGCGCGCGCCAAAACCAGTGGCGAGTGGGGAAGCCCGTTAACCTTATCCGGC
>DATBNA010000038.1:0-8078 GCA_036554545.1 Hyphomonadaceae bacterium | reverse complement strand
GGAGTACGGCCAATTGGCCGCTCTTACCCCAGCTTGCCTTGCGAGGGGTAAAGCGCCATCTTCGCGGCTTGGGACAACATCGAGGGGTGACCCCTATGCGTAAACTGATCATGGCTGCTCTGATTGCCGCTCCGCTGCTGCTGACGGCGTGCAACACCATCGCTGGACTCGGCAAGGATGTGGGCGCCGTTGGCGACGCCGTGTCCGACAGCGCTGAAAAATCGAAATAGCTTACCCCCAGCGAAACGAGGCGACGCCATGCGCAAGCTCATTCTGGTTGCCGTTCTTCTTGCCGCGCCGCTGATGGCGGCGGGCTGCAACACGATGTCCGGACTGGGCAAGGACCTCGGCGCCGTCGGCGATGCACTCACGGGCGCCGCTGAAGAAGCAAAGTAAGGGCGAACTTCTGGTGATTTGCGAACGCGCGCTCCGGCCAGGGCGCGCGTTTTGCTTTACGCGATCTCGATCGAGTAACGCTCGACGACGGTGTTCGCGAGCAGCTTCTCGCACATTTCCTTGACCCGCTTCTCGGCGTCGGCCTTCGACAAGCCGTCCTTGAGCTCGAGCTCGATCGTCTTGCCGCAGCGAACGTTTCCGACTTCCGAGAAGCCAAGACGACCCAATGCATCGCCGACCGCCTTGCCCTGCGGGTCGAGAACGCCCGCCTTCAGGCTGACATGGACTTTCGCTCTCATGATTACTTTCCGCTGCCTGCCCGCGGAGCGGGCTACTTACCACTGAAGGACAGGATTTCCGCGCCGCCCTTCTCCTTTATGATTCCAAGGCGGCGGGCAACCTCCGCATAGGCGTCGGTCACGCCGCCGAGATCGCGGCGGAAGCGGTCCTTGTCGAGCTTTTCACCGGTCGTCATGTCCCACAGCCGGCAGCTGTCAGGGCTGATCTCGTCGGCCAGAACCGTGCGCACCATCTCGCCTTCGTAGAGGCGGCCATATTCGACCTTGAAGTCGACCAGCTTGATCTGCACGCCCGCGAACAACCCGGTGAGGAAGTCGTTGATGCGCAGCGTCATCGTGATGATGTCGTCGATCTCCTGGTGCGTCGCCCAGTTGAACGCCGAGATGTGTTCTTCGGAAACCAGCGGATCGCCCAGTTCATCCTTCTTGTAGCAGAACTCGATGATGGAGCGTGGCAGCTGCGTGCCCTCCTCGATGCCAAGGCGCTTGGAGATCGAGCCGGCCGCTACGTTGCGGCAGATCACTTCGAGCGGGATGATCTCGACTTCGCGGATCAGCTGCTCGCGCATGTTGATGCGCTTGAGAAAATGCGTCGGCAGGCCGATGGAATTCAGCTGCATCATCACGAATTCGGAGATGCGGTTGTTCAGCACGCCCTTGCCGTCCAGCACCGCACGCTTTTCGTTGTTGAAGGCGGTGGCGTCGTCCTTGAAGTACTGGATGAGCGTGCCCGGCTCGGGCCCCTCATAGAGGATTTTCGCTTTGCCTTCGTAGATCTTGCGGCGCTTGGCCATCGTCTGTCTCCCGGCGGCCATCCTGAACACGGCCTCCGATTCCTGTGCGAAACGGCTTCCTATAGCATCCCTCCCTCCCCGTCTCCCCGTGACACCCTTTCAGGCTGGGGATGGCGGGGGAAAGCGCCAAAACTTTATGCGATTCAAGGACGCATCTGCGACACACGGGGATGCAAATGCCACCAGGCGGGGCTATATCCGGGCCTAGGACGTAACAGTCGCCAGTTTGAGGGAGACCGAGTTGAGCGGATTCGACAAGCGTGAGCGGGCCGAAGAAGGAAAATTCGCCCTCGACCAGGAGCTTCGCTTCAAGGCGAACGCCCGCCGCAACAAGCTGCTGGGCCTGTGGGCCGCCGAACAGCTGGGCAAGACCGGCGAGGCCGCCGCCGCTTATGCGACCGAAGTGGTGAAGTCTGATTTCGAGGCGCCGGGCGACGATGACGTTTTCCGCAAGGTACGCGGCGACTTCGACAAGGCCGGCGTCAAGCTTACCGACCACCAGATCCAGCGCCAGATGACCGAGCTGATGGAAACCGCCGTCGCCCAGGTCAAAGCCGAGAAAAAGTAGCGCAAGCTTTTTCGCGACACTTGCTAACTTTTCATCTGGCCTCGCCATCGGGCGCCGCCAGACGATTCACCTTTTGGTCGAAACGATCGCCGTGCCGTCACGCGTTTCGTGCTGCAAATCGCGCTGCCGTCATGACGGCAAGCCATGCGACACTGCGTTAAGGTGAATACGTTTCGTCAAACAGTGTTTCCGACCCGGCCGCCTTTCTTAGGAGGTTTACGGCACCTTCTTTATCGAGGATCGGCGTGAGGCCGGTCTTCATCCGGCTGCACTCTCGCATCGCCTTCTGAGGCATACGGCGTCCACGCCCCGCGGATGCCAGCGGCCGGACCTGAGCGGTTCACGTTCCCGCGTGTCGCTCCGCCATCATGGTCCTGGGCCGGACGCCCCCGAGAGCGTCCGGCCCGTTTTTCATTTCCCGAATACGCGCTCGAAGATCACATCCAACGCAGTGAAGTGGTAGTCGAGGTCGAAGAACTCGCCGAGCTCCTTCTTCGACAATAGTTTCGTGACATCCGCATCGGCTTCGAGATTGCGCAGGAAGTCGCCTTCCTTGCGCGCTGGGTCCTTCCAGACCTTCATCGCGTTGCGCTGGACCATGCGGTAGGCCTCTTCGCGCGAGGCGCCCTTCTCCACCAGCGCCAGAAGCACGCGCTGCGAATTGTGCAGGCCGCCCAGCTTGTCGAGATTGGCCCGCATGTTGTCAGGATAGATCAGCAGCTGCTCGATCACGCCGCCCAGGCGGTTGAGCGCGAAATCCAGATGGATGGTGGCGTCGGGAGCAATTCCACGCTCGACCGATGAGTGCGAAATGTCCCGTTCGTGCCAGAGAGCGACGTTTTCCATCGCCGGGATCACCGCCGAACGCACGAGACGTGCAAGGCCGGTCAGGTTTTCGGTCAGCACCGGGTTGCGCTTGTGGGGCATGGCGGACGAGCCCTTCTGCCCCTCCGAGAAGTACTCTTCCGCCTCCAGAACTTCCGTGCGCTGCAGGTGCCGGATCTCGGTGGCGATACGCTCGATCGAGGACGCGGTCACGGCAAGCGCTGCAAAGAAGGCCGCATGACGATCGCGCGGGATCACCTGCGTCGAGACCGGCTCGGGCTGCAGGCCAAGCTTTTTCGCTACCATCGTCTCGATGCGCGGATCGATGTTGGCGAACGTGCCGACAGCCCCAGATATGGCGCAGGTTGCGATCTCTTCCTTCGCCACGACCAGCCGCTTGCGATTGCGCGCCATCTCGGCGTGGAAGCCCGCCAGTTTCACGCCGAAGGTGGTCGGTTCGGCATGGATGCCGTGGCTGCGGCCAATGGTCGGCGTCAGCTTGTGCTCGAACGCCCGCTTCTTCAGGGCCGCCAGCACACGGTCGACGCCCGCAATCAGGATGTCGCTGGCCCGCACCAATTGCACGGCCAGGCAAGTGTCCAGCACGTCCGATGACGTCATGCCGAGGTGGAGAAAACGCGCCTCCGGGCCGACATGCTCGGAAACCGAGGTCAGGAAGGCGATGACGTCGTGCTTAACCTCGCGCTCGATCTCGTCGATGCGCTCGACGTTGAACCCGCCCCGCTCTCGTACGGCTTTCGGCACGTCCTTGGGGATCATGCCGAGTTCGGCCATCGCCTCGGCGGCCACCGTCTCGATCTCGAGCCAGATCGAATAGCGCGTCTCCGGCGTCCAGATCGCCGTCATTTCAGGCCGGGAATAGCGTGGAATCATGAGGCGCGCTCCGAGTTCACGGAGGCTTTACGCCGCAACATCCGCGGTGTCATCCCGGCGGTAAGGTGGATTGAGCGAAGCGAAATCCACCCTACGGCGCCCTACCCCGCGTTCAGCGCATATCCTGCCGACCGAACCGTGCGGATCGGGTCTTCGCCGCCGCCCTTGGAAAGGGCCTTGCGCAGGCGTCCGATATGCACGTCCACCGTGCGCGTCTCGACATAGACGTCCGAACCCCACACCGCGTCGAGCAGCTGCTCGCGCGAGAAGACGCGACCCGGATGCTGGATGAAATAGTCGAGCAGGCGGAATTCCGTCGGCCCCAGGTGAACCTCGACGTCGTTTCGCGTGACGCGGTGAGCCGTGCGGTCGATCGAGATGTCGCCCACGACGACCACATCCTCGGCCAGCGCCGGGCGGATGCGGCGCATAACGGCGCGGATGCGTGCGATGAGCTCGGTCATCGAAAAAGGCTTGGTCATGTAGTCGTCGGCGCCGATATCGAGGCCGCGCACGCGATCGGCCTCTTCGGAGCGGGCGGTCAGCATGATGATCGGAAGGTTGCGCGTCTGCGGCCGCGAACGCAGCCGGCGAGCGACCTCTATGCCGGCCAGCTTCGGCAGCATCCAGTCGAGCAGGACGATATCGGGCTGCCGCTCCTCGATCATCAGGATCGCCTCTTCGCCGTCGTTGGCGACGTCGATCTCGTAGCCTTCCTTCTCGAGGTTGTACCGGATCAGCTCCACCAGCGGCGCTTCGTCCTCGACGATGAGGGCGTATGGCTTCGTGGCTACGGCGGCGCGCATGGTTGGACGAACGAGTTCAGTTACCGTTGTCGAGGGCATCTACTTTCGGCCTTTCGCTGGTAAGCGTTTCACCGGTCACGAGGAAGTGGATTTCTTCGGCTATGTTGGTGCAGTGGTCGCCGATCCGTTCCAGATTCTTGGCGACGAACAGGAGATGCGCGCACGCCGAAATGGTGCGCGGATCCTCGATCATGTAGGTGACGACCTCGCGGAAAAGCGACTGGTAGTGCTCGTCCACCTCTTCATCGCGCGTCCAGACCTTGTTGGCGGCGTCGGGCTCCAGCGCCGAATAGGCGTCGAGCACGCGCTTCAGCTGGGCGCTGACCAGCTTGCCCATACGAGCGACGCCCTTGAGGGCTGCGACCGGCTCGATGGTGTCGAGCACCTTGGCGCGCTTGGCGATGTTTTTGGCGAGATCGGCGACGCGCTCGAGCTCGGCTGCGATCTTGAGGGCCGAAATGGTCTGGCGCAGGTCGCGGGCGAGCGGCTGGCGGAGCGCAAGAAGCCGGAGGATCTTCTTCTCCGCCTCGATCTGGAGGGCGTCGACCTGCGGGTCGCGGGCGACCACAGTGTCGGCCAGAGCGAGATCGCGGGTCGAGATCGCCTGGATCGCGTCCGACAGCATGTCCTCGGCGAGGCCGCCCATGCGGGCGAGATCGCCCGAAAGGTCCTCGAGGTCGGCGGAAAAGGATCGGACTGTGTGTTCGGTCATCGCTCTGCCCTGCGGCTATCCCTGCCCCGCACTCTACCCGAATCGTCCGGTAATGTAGTCCTGCGTCCGCGCCTCGCGAGGATTGGTGAAAATCATCTCCGTAGGCCCCGTTTCAACCAGCTTTCCGAGGTGGAAAAACGCCGTCTGCTGCGACACCCGCGCGGCCTGGGCCATCGAGTGCGTGACGATGACGATGCAGTAATTCGCCTTCAGCTCGTCGATCAGCTCCTCGATCTTGGCCGTGGCGATGGGGTCGAGCGCCGAACAGGGCTCGTCCATCAGGATGATTTCGGGACTGACAGCGATGGCCCGGGCGATCACCAGACGCTGCTGCTGACCGCCGGACAGGCTGGTGCCCGGCTGGTGCAGCCGGTCCTTTACCTCGCCCCAGAGGCCGGCGCGTTCCAGCGAGCGCTCGACGATGGTTTCCAGCTCCTGACTGGTCGAAGCAAGGCCGTGGATGCGCGCGCCGTAGGCGACGTTGTCGAAGATTGATTTCGGGAACGGGTTCGGCTTCTGGAACACCATGCCGACGCGGGCGCGCAGCAGCACGGGGTCGATCGACTTGTCGTTGACATCCTCGCCGTCGATCTCGATCTCGCCGGTCACCCGGGCGCCCTCGATCGTATCGTTCATGCGGTTCATGCAGCGAAGAAAGGTCGACTTCCCGCAGCCGGAGGGTCCGATCAGCGCCGTGACGGTCTTTTCCGGCATGTCCAGCGAAACATCGAACAGCGCCTGTTTCTCGCCGTAGAAGACGGAGACGTTCTTTGTCTTCACCTTGGCCTGGTTGGTGGGCGGCTTCACAGCGGTCACAACGGCATCCCCCATGCGGAGCTGGGCAATCGGTTCCATACGGCTCATCACCATCTCCGCTCCAGCCGGCGACGCAAGTAGACGGCAAGCGCATTCATCGCAAACATGAACACCAGAAGCACGATAATCGCGGCCGAGGTCATCGGCTGCCAGGCCCGTTCGGCCGCGCTGGACCATTTGTAGACCAGCACCGGCAGCGCCGTGGCGCTGTCCATCGGCCCGTCCGGAGGCTCGGCCACAAAGGCCACCATGCCGATCAGCAGCAGCGGCGCGGTCTCTCCCAGTGCGCGGGCCAGACCTATGATCGCGCCTGTCAGGATTCCAGGGGCGGCCAGCGGCAGGACGTGGTGGAAGACCGTCTGCGGCAGGCTGGCGCCGACGGCCAGCGCGCCTTCACGGATCGACGGCGGCACGGCGCCCAGCGCGGCCCGGGTAGCGATGATGATGGTCGGCAGGGTAATCAGCGAGAGCACGAGGCCGCCAACGACCGGGGCTGAACGCGGCAGGTCGAAGAAATTGATGAAGACTGCGGCGCCGAGCAGGCCGAAGACGATCGAGGGCACAGCGGCGAGGTTGTTGATGTTGACCTCGATGAAGTCGGTAATGCGGTTACGGGGCGCGAACTCTTCAAGATAAATGGCGGCGGCGACGCCGATCGGGAGCGATAGCAGCAGGGTCACCAGCATGATCCAGAACGACCCGGCTAGAGCGGCGGCGAGGCCCGCCAGTTCCGGGTAGGTCGAATCCGATCGGGTGAGCAGGTCGAAATTGAGGACCGACCTGATGTCGCCGGATGCCTTGAGCGCGTTGGCCCATGCAGCCTGGCGGTCGGTGACAAGGCGATCCGCTTCGGCGACCTCCAGTTCCCTCGCCTGCCATGCGCCAGCTTCCGCCGTGGTCTCTGACTTGAGGGGGATCAGTTCCTCGCCAGCAATCACGTCGCGCTCGACGCGCAGGGCCTTCACCACGCCGCCATTGATCTCAACCAGAAGCGACGGCGAGAACTCGTCTGGCGTGATGGGGGCGCCGTCCGTTGCGATACGAGCAAGAACACCGGCGGCGAGCTGTGCGTCGCGGTCCCGCTTGCGGGTCAGGCGCTCGACATCGGCGCGGGCGTTGGAGATTTCAAGGTCGACGTGCGCAACCATCAGCGCCTTGAGCGCGGCGTCGGCGCCGGTCTGCTTCGCATCGACCGCGCCGAGTTCATAAGCGACCGCCAGCGGCCCGCCCAGGTCGAGGCCAAGCTGGGCTTCGCGCTCGGTGATCACCAGAGCGGCCTCGTCCGCGGGTGAAGCAGGCGTCGACTGCGGCGCGGGCGGAGATTGCGGCGCCGCCGGAATTGCGGGATCGGGCGCCGGAACGGCCGGAATGAAGGTTCCGGTGAGGCGAGCGCCGGTTTCGCGACGGGCGTCGCGCTCGCGTTGCAGGCGGTTGAGGCGGGATTTCGCCGCCGGCAACGCGGTGGTTTCAAGCGCCTCGGCGCGCTCGGTCGACGTATTCCTTAGCGACTGCGCTTCCGCTTCGATCCGCACAATTCGCGCTTCCTGGTCGCGAACGGCGGCCTCTGCCGCCGCGATCTCCGCCGCGTTGACCTTGATCACGGCGCTCTTCGCCTCGCCCGCGCTGCCGGTGACCAGCGCCGCGACAGGCGCAAGCGCACGGCCTGTGACAAGCGAACTCGCGGCGATGAGCTGCCCCGCATCCTGCGTGGCGGCCGCCTTGGCGTGGTCGTCCAGCAGCGCCGCATCGACCCGCCGGCGGTCGCCGGCAAGATAGGCGGTTTCCGCCTGGATGCGGCGGGTCTCGGCGGTGGGTTCGCCGCTGGCCGCTGCCGCCGCAGCCTTCTGGGCATAGGACGCGCCGCGGGCGATGAGTTCATCGCCCTCCTTGCGGGCCGTTGCCGCTTCCTCGGAGAAGCGCAGCGCAAGCGCCGCACGAAGCCGGGCGACGTCGCCGCCTGCAGCCACG
>DATBNA010000030.1:0-1914 GCA_036554545.1 Hyphomonadaceae bacterium | reverse complement strand
TGCAGATCATGGCGGCCTGCGGCTTTTGGAAGACGCGCGGCCGGTGTTGCGTGGCGAGCGGAAGATCACGCTGCGCCGTGATCAGACGAAAAAGCAGGTTCGCGCGAAGAAGGCGGGGGAGATGCCGGCTTCGGCGCAGGGCCTGTTCGACGACCTACGCGCCGAGCGCGCCCGCATCGCCCGGGAGCAGGGCGTGCCGCCCTATGTCGTCTTCCATGACTCGACGCTGCGCGCGATGGCGGCGGCCCAGCCGAAGTCGCTGGACGAGATGGCGGAAGTTCCGGGTGTGGGGCAGGCGAAGCTGGCCCGCTATGGCGAGCGGTTTCTCAAGGCGATACAGGCCTCTGGCTGATTCTTTGTGAGTCCGAATTGACTCTTTGGGCCGTCTGAGTCGTTATAGAACAAAACAGGAACTCAAACGCGGAAAAGCCCGTGAAAACGGCCGATCTTGAAGCCTTGAGACGTCAGGTCTCGCATCTGGAGCGGGGGTCTTCGCCTGCCGGCTCCGGGCTGTTTTCGACCGGTTCGCAGACGATGGATGCTGCGCTCGGCGGCGGGCTTTTGCGTGGCGCACTGCACGAGGTCTTTGCCCGGCAGATCATGGACGAGCCTTCGGCGGCGAGCTTTGCCGTCACGCTCGCGCTGCGCGCGGCGGAGGACCGCCCGGTCGTCTGGGTGCGCCAGGATTTTGTCGGGCTGGAGATGGGCGAGATCTATGCGCCGGGACTCGCGGAGCTTGGTCTTTCGCCCGATCGTCTCATTCTCGTGCGTGTTCGCGATGCGCCCAGCGTGCTGAGGGCGGGGGAAGAGGCAGGGCGCTGTCCGCCTCTGGGCGCCGTGCTGATCGAGCCGTGGGGAAATCCCAAGGTGCTCGACCTTGTCGCTTCAAGAAGGCTCGCGCTCGCAGCGGGACGATCGAACGTGCCGCTCTTCATGGTGCGGGCAGGAGGAACGCCGGCGCCAAGCGCCGCAGCCACGCGATGGAGCATTGCCGCTGCGCCTTCGGCGCCGCTGGAAGCAGAAGCGCCGGGGCATCCGGCCTTCGCAGTGAGCCTGATGCGGGACCGGGCAGGGTCTGCGGGACACAACTGGATTGTGGAATGGGATCGTGACAACCGCGCATTCAAGGATCTCAAGAGAGGCAAGGACTTCCAGAAGATATCTGGCGGCATGGTTCCCCTACCTGCCGGCCGACCGGATCATGCGACAGGACGCCGGGCAGGCTGACCTGCCGCTGGTAATCACCGACAAGATCAAGGGCGCGCAGCGTCTCGTTGCTGTCAGCCCTGAGGCGAAACGCCTTGGGCTGCTTCCCGGCCTCACGCTTGCGGATGCGCGTGCGCGCATTCCCGATCTCCGGGTCGAGGAAGCCGACAGCCACGCCGACGCGGCGCTGCTGGAACGCATCGCAGAGGACTGTGACCGGTATTCGCCGGTCATCGTGACGGATGCGCCTGACGGACTGCTGATCGACATCACCGGCTGCGCGCATCTCTTCGAGGGAGAACGCGAACTCCGGCGCGTTTTCTCCGAGCGGCTTCGCAAGGGCGGCATCCATGTGCGCACCGTCATCGCCACGGCGCCGGATGCAGCGCGTGTGCTGGCGCGCTTCGGGCGGGTCGCCATCGTGGCGCCGGGAGAGGATGCGAAGGCCGTGCGTCCGCTTCCCGTCGCGGCGCTGCAGCTTGCGGATGACCATCGCATCGCGATCCTCCGCGCCGGGCTCAGGACGATTGCCGATATTGCCGACCGCCCGAGCCTCGCCTTCGCTGCGAGGTTCGGGGAGAAGATGACGCTGCGCCTCCGCCGCGTGCTGGGCGAGGCGGATCCGCCGCTTGATCCGCGGCGGCCTGCGCCGATGCTCTGGGTGGAGCGCCGCTTTGCCGAACCGATCGGGCGCGTGGAGGACATCGA
>DATBNA010000602.1:0-5581 GCA_036554545.1 Hyphomonadaceae bacterium | reverse complement strand
TACCTGGCTGTCGGGCGGGCACCAGCCATGCTGGGCCGGATAGACCTCGATCTCGGCCGGAATACTCGCAGCGGCGAAGGCGTCGCGCACCTTGTCCTTCACGGTCGGATCCTGTGTGTCGTCGTTCTGGGCGACGGCGATGAGCACGGCCTTGGCCTTCATCTGCGGAACAAGCAGGTGAGGGCTGGTCGGGGCCGCGGTGGCGAGGCCGCCGCCAGGGAAGGAGCCGCCGGCGCGGACGCGGTCTGGCACGAAGGCCATGGTGCGCATCACCAGCGGACCGCCCATGCAGTAGCCCGTGGTGCCGACGCCTTTTCTGGTATCGACTTCCTTCTGCTGGTCCAGCCAAGCGATCGCGGCAATTGCATCCTTCTTCGTGTTCTCCGGATTGCTGGTGGCCGCCTGCATCAGCGGGATCAGGCGCGAACGTACTTCAGGTTGGGAGAAGCTTTCGCCTTCGGCGATGACGGCGCCGGCCTTGGAGCGATAGAACGGGTTTACGGTCAGGACGGCATAACCCGACTCGGCGAGACGCACGCCCATGCGCCGGAATGCGGGGCGCAGACCCATGATGTCCGGCCACACCAGCACGGCGGGATGTTTGCCCGAACTCGGCGCCGCGTAGTGCGCATCGATCGTTCCGTCCGGCGAAGCGATGGTCACTTCACGCTCGACGACGGTCTTCGCATTTTCCGGACTCGTAGCGCAGGCCGCCAGGGCCGCAGCCGACATGACGGTGAAGCCGCGCCGCGACAGGTCGCCCGCCTTGAAATGCTCCTCATTGCTCAGTTCCGTGAGTTCGTCGCACATCTCATCCACCCTCAGATTATGGTTTCTCGCCGCCGCTTGGGGCTCACCGAGCCTAAACAGGTTTTTGGCCCGCACGTCAGGAAAAAATCGACCGTCAGGCGAATCCGTTCTTGAAATGTTCACGGCGCTCTGTTAACCGTGATCATTGGGTTCCCGAAGCCGTTCGGTTGGCGATCGGGAAGAGGGGGCGGGGTCGTGATCAGCCGCATCACCACATTTGCGTTCGAGGGCGTCGAGGCGCGGCCGGTCGACGTGCAGGTGCAGCTGTCGGGCGGCTCGAACAATTTCTCCATCGTCGGACTGCCGGACAAATCGGTGCGCGAAAGCCAGGACCGGGTGAGGGCGGCGTTCCAGTCGCTGGGTCTGTCGCTGCCGCCGGAGCGGGTGATCGTCAATCTCGCCCCGGCCGACCTGCCGAAGGAAGGGAGCCACTACGATCTCGGCATAGCGCTGGCGATCCTTGCGGCCATCGGGGCGATACCGCGCGACTCGATCGAAGGGGTCGCCGTGATCGGCGAGCTGGCGCTGGATGGCGGACTGGCCGACACCGTAGGGGCGCTGCCGGCCGCCATGGCGGCCGAAGCGATGGAAATGGCGCTGGTATGCCCCGCCGCGTGCGGACCAGAGGCGGCGTGGTCGGGCGGGACGGTGCTGGCGGCGCCGAGCCTCATCGCACTGGTCAATCACTTCAACGGCACGCGCCACATCATGCCGGCAAAACCCGGTCCGCTGGTGGATGCGTCGGCTGTTGCGGACCTGCGGGACGTCAAGGGACAGGAAGGCGCCAAGCGCGCGCTCGAGATCGCAGCGGCGGGCGGACATAACCTGCTGATGATCGGGCCGCCGGGATCGGGCAAGTCCATGCTGGCGCAGAGGCTTCCAGGGCTGCTGCCGCCGCTCTCGGCGCGCGAACTGCTGGAAGTGAGCCAGGTCCATTCCATGGCGGGATTGCTGGAGCGCGGAAGGCTGTCGCGCACGCGCCCGTTCCGGGCGCCACATCATTCGGCGTCAATGGCGGCGATGGTCGGCGGCGGCATCAAGGCCAAGCCTGGCGAGGTCTCGATGGCCCATCACGGCGTACTTTTTCTCGACGAGCTGCCGGAGTTCCATGCGCAGGTGATCGACAGCCTGCGCCAGCCGATGGAGGGCGGCGAGGCGGTGATCTCGCGCGCCAACCGGCATGTGCGCTATCCCTCGCGGTTCCAGCTCATCGCGGCTGCAAACCCGTGCAAGTGCGGCGGGGGCCCGGGCGCCTTCGCCTGCCGCAAGGGGCCGAACTGCCAGGCGAGTTATTTCTCGCGCATCTCCGGGCCGTTCATCGACCGTATCGACATCTTCGTCGACGTCGCGGCGGTCACGGCGACCGACCTGACGCTGCCGCCGCCCACGGAAGGAACGGCGGAAGCCGCGGCGCGGGTGTGGGCGGCGCGCGAGAAGCAGGGCAGGCGCTTTGGCGATGCGCTGGCGAACCGGCGTTCCGTAAATGCCGATGCGCCGGGAGCGGAGATCGAGGCGCTGTGCAATCCCGACAGCGGCGCCAAAGCCTTGCTCGCCAAGGCGGCGGAGCAGATGGCGCTTTCAGCCCGGGCCTATCACCGTGTGCTGAAGGTCGCGCGGACGATTGCCGATCTCGATGGCGCTGCAGGCGTGGCGCGGGTGCACGCAGCCGAGGCGCTGACCTACCGCTACCGTCCGGCAGGACCGACGATGGCCAGGGTGTCCGGCGTAGCCGGGCTGACGGCCTGAAACTGCTGATTTGAAGGCGGATTCCAGTCCGAACGCGCGGGCGTTAATCCTCTGGTCAGCACACCGGCGCAGGTTCGGCGGGAATGAGCGAACCTGCACCCAGCCGGCCTGCGCCAGCGGGCGCCTCCGCCATGCCTGAAGAGGCGGCGGCGAGCGTGCTGTCGGCTGCGGCGCGCAGCTGGCCCGGCGCGGCCCTGGCGATCGGCTCGGGCGGCCGCGTGCTGTCGGCAAGCCCGCTCTCCGGCTTCATCGAGGGCATGCGGGCGCCATTCGAGCTGCCGGTGGCCCCGATCGCCTCCCAGATCGTGGACGACGCAGGGCGCCGCTGGCGTGTGTCAGCGCCCGTTGCGGGCGTTCGCCTCGCGATCGCCGATCTGAAGGAAGAGCCGGACGTGGCCCATCGGTTCACGGCGGCGGTAAGCCACGAGATTCGCACGCCGCTCAATGGCATTCTCGGCATGGCGGCGCTGCTGGAGGAGGGCGAACTCTCTCCGGCGCAGCGCGACTATGCGACAGCGATCCGCCGCTCAGGAGCGCGTCTGCTCGACCTGCTCAACAACGTGCTCGACTTCTCGCGCATGGAGGCAGGCGACATCCCGCTCGATGCCGCGCCGTTCGATCCTTCCGACCTCGTGCAGGATGCCGCCGAGCTGCTGGCGCCGCGCGCACATGGCGCGGGACTGGACATTTCTGCGATCGTCGATCCGGAACTTCCGCCGCGGATGATCGGCGATGCAGGACGCCTTCGACAGATCCTGTTCAACCTTGCAGGCAACGCCATCAAGTTCACCGAGAAGGGCGCGGTGCTGATCGAAGCGCGCCGGGGCGGTGATGGGTCCGGCATGACGCTGATCGTGCGCGACACAGGCATAGGCGTGCCTGAGCATGCGCGTGCGCGGCTGTTCGATGCGTTTTCGCAGGTCAGCGCTGCGGATGCGCGGCGTGACGGCGGCGTGGGCCTTGGTCTTGCCATCGTTGCGCGATTGGTTGCGGCGATGAAAGGATCCGTCGACGTCACCTCCACCTACGGGCAGGGCGCGATGTTCCGCGTCTCCCTGCCGCTCGAGGCAGGGAAGGGGCCGGCGGCCCTCGCTCGGCGCAGGTCGCGCCGCCAGCTGAAAGTGATCGTCAACCTGCCGCCTGCGTCGGAGCTGGCGTGCATCGCGGCGCTGGCGGGCCAGGGCGCGCGGCTGGTTACGGAGCCGGATTTCGCCGACGTCGCCATTCTCGACGCGGCCCTGCCGCCGGCAAGAATCGAAGCGATGGCGAAACACACGCGCACGCTGGTCGTGTTGCGGCCGAACGATCGCTCGCGCATCGAGCAGTTCCGCGAGATGGGTTGCGCCGGATATCTCATCCGCCCGCTGCGCGCGGCGTCGATCATCGAGCGCGTCGGCCTTTCGATTGTCGGCATCGAACAGGAGCCGCAGGACGAGGAGAAGAAGAAGCCCGGCGAGGCTGGATCAGTGCTGATCGCCGACGACAACGCGGTCAATGCACTGCTTGCGAGCAGCGCTTTACGCGCCGCGGGATTTCATGTCGACATCGCAAGCACCGGCGCCGAGGCGCTGGAAAGGATCGGCGAAAACGACTATGCCGTGGTCTTCATGGATATCCGCATGCCGGTGATGGACGGGCTGGAGGCGACGCGACGCGTACGCCGCTTCGCGGGGCCGGTTGCGCAAACGCCGATCGTTGCGCTGACGGCGGACATCGACCGCGAGCTCGAGGACAAGGCGCGCGAGGCGGGCGTCTCGCAGCTTGCCGCCAAGCCGATCGACCCGCCGCGCCTGCGCGAGATCGCAACGCAGTGGGCGCGTGAGCACAGGCGGATCGCGGGATGACAACGGCGCCGGCATCCGCCGCCCCGAAGCGCAAGCCCGAACCGCGATGGCTGAAGGCGCTCAAGGCCCTGCGCCATCGCAAGATGCTGGCGATGATGCTGCTGGCGCTGGCTGCGGGCCTGCCTTATGGCGCGGTGCTGGGCACGCTCAACGCATGGCTGACGGCTGAAGGCATCACGCCGAGCCAGATCGGCGTGCTCAACTTCATCATTCTCGCCTACAGCTTCAAGCTGATCTGGTCGCCGGCCTTCCAGAAGGCATGGTTCCCGCGCATTGGAATCCCGTTCCTCGGGAAACTCGGACCGCGGCGCAGCTGGATGATCTGCATGCAGCTGATCATGGCCGCCCTGCTCGGACTGCTGGCGCTTTCGAATCCATCCGAGGGCGTAACTTATCTTGCGCTGATCAGCGTGATCATCGCCATCGCCTCGTCAGTGCACGACATCGTGCTGGAGGCGTGGCGCATCGAGATAGCCGAATCAGAGGAAGACAAGGATCTGATGTCGGCGGTCTACCAGCTTGGTTACCGGCTGGCGGCGCTCTTCACGGGGATGTTCGCGCTGATCCTTGCGGACATGATTCCGTGGCAGAGCGTCTATCTTATCATCGCGCTCGGCATGGCGCTGGCGGCGTCCGGGACGCTGGCGGCGCCCGAGCCGGATCATAAATCGACACAGAAGGACGGCCACGATACGCGGCCAACCTACGCTTCCGCCTTTGCGCCGAAGATCGTCGTCACGACGGTGAGCGTCGTCATGGCCGGGTGGGCCGTGGCGATCGGCATCATTGTCGTGTTCTTCGTGCAGTCGCTGACGCAGGCGCCGCCGCCGTCGACGGCGGTGTTCACGCGGGTGCAGGCGCCCATCATCATCGCGCTGCTGATCCTGCTGCCCGGGCTGATCGCGGCGTGGCTGCTGCGCCGCAGCCCCGTGCCTGCGCCGCATACGGCGTCAAAGGGAGGCAGGCTTGCCAGGGCGGCGGATGCGCTCTTCCACACCATACTCGATCCGCTCATGGACCTGGTGCACCGCCTGCGCTGGGCGGCGATTCTCGTTCTCGGGCTGGTGCTCATGTACCGCTTCGTTGACCTGATCTGGGGCGGCTTCGCCTACCCCTTTTATCTCGGCGACCCCGCGGTGGGCCTGACGACAAATCCGGCCGTGAGTCAGGGCGCATTGGGG
>DATBNA010000584.1:0-2747 GCA_036554545.1 Hyphomonadaceae bacterium | reverse complement strand
AGGAATTCTCCGGGCGGAAGATCGCGCACGAGACCAAGGAACTCGCTCCACTCGGTTGCACCCCAGACTTCAGTCGTAGCGTGTCCAAACGTGCGGAAGATGGTTGCCACCTTGGTAGCCGTCTCGATGCCGGGCGCGGTGAAGATATCGAGATAGTCCGCCGGCCCCAGCACGGCATAGCTGGCGACCCACTTGACGTCTGGACACTCGCTTCGGACCCGCTCGATGACGGTCCGGCCCAGTGTTTCCAGGGATCGCGGTGACTTGAGACTCTCGTGCGACAGACGCGTCAGCATGATGAAGGTCGACATGTTATTCTCCTCTCCTTTTGCAAAAAAGCATGATCGCCAAGGCTGCGGCGTTGATGCGCGTCAAGGGGAGCCCCCGCAGCTCGGGAGATAGTCGCCTCGACCTTGCCGCGCCCGAAATTGCCGTTCTGGAAGCTGACTAGCGGCTGGAAGTCATCGGGAGCAGCGAACGGCGAACCAGGAGACCAGGATGACGATACCGCTTCAGATTTCATTCAGCGGCGGCTTGACCTCGAGCGCTGCGCTTCGCGCCCGAATCGAGCGGGAAGCCCAGAAACTCGAGAAGTTCCAGGACCGGATCGTCGGCTGTCATGTGACAGTGACAGGGAGAAGCGGACGACGCCGTCACGGTGAGCTCTTCGGCGTGCGCCTGCAGCTTTCAATGCCCGGGGCGCGCGACGTCATAGTCGACCGGAACCCGCCGAAGGATCACGCTCACGAAGACGCATATGTTGCCGTCCGGGACGCATTCAATGCAGCACGACGCAGGTTGCAGGACCAGCACCGGCGCATGCAGGGCAAGATCAAGCTCCACGCCGCGCCATCCGCGGGCCGAGTCACCAGGCTGCACGATGATGGATATGGTTTTATCGAGTGCCCGGACGGCCGCGAAGTGTATTTCCACCGTAACGCATTGAAGAACGCGCAGTTCGGCCGGCTACGGAAGGGCGCAGCAGTGCGGTTCACCGAGACCGAAATCGACGGCCGCATTCAGGCCACGACGGTGCATGTGCATCGTCCGGCCTAGCCGTCGGAACTGCATTCTCGTGAGCGCTTCGAGGAAAAGCTGATGTCCTGGCCGTTTGTTCCGCTCCTGATCTGGTTGGCTGCATTCGTGGCGGGGTTGGCGCTTTGCCTCTTCTGGCCAGTGGAAACGGTCTTCGGAAGCCTCAGGAAACGGAATCTGCGAAAATGGCTTTGGGCATGGTCCTTAGTTGTTGCGCTGTCCTGGCTTTTGTTCACTCAGCTGACGGCGGTGTTCGTCAGGTAAGGAACAAGAATATTCGCAGGACTTCACGCCCGTTCCGAGCGTGCTGGGTCCGCCGGCTGGCCGCTCTCAGTTCCCCTTCGCCGCCGCTTCCTGCACGGCCTTCTCGTCGTTCGCGCGCTTGATGACGTAGGCGAGGATGGCGTCGGTGGTCTCGACGCTCAGCTTCTCGCCGAAGCCCTGCATGCCGCGGGTGGCGCGATCGCCATCACGGACGGTGGGGTTCCAGCCATTGCGGATGGGGAGCAGGCCTGAGTAGCGCAGATCCGGCCCCGTTGAGCCGGCGCCCGGAACGGCGTTGGCGCCATGGCATGAGGCGCAGTGCTCGGCGTAGGCCTGCTCGCCGGCGAAGACGGTTTCGTTGCTGGCGGTGAGCAGCGGCGGATCTATGCGCACGCCGAGCTTGCCGGGATCGACCGCCGGCATCGCGGCTGGAAGCGTTGCGCCGCCTTTCGCCTTGAACACCAGGATGCGCGAGTTGTTGGCGCTGACCGGGTTGGTGCGGGTCTGGTCATTCGGCAGGCCGCGGGCGCCGACGAGGATGGCGACCTGTTGTTCGCCGTCAACGAGGAAGGTCGAGGGGGCGGCGACGACGCGTGCCTGGACGGGAGCGGTCCAGAGTTTTTCGCCGGTCGTGGCGTTGTAGGCGTTGAACTCGCCCTTGTGGTTGCCGGAGAAGATGAGGTTGCCGGACGTGGCGAGGATGCCGGATGAGCCGTAGATCTCGTTCGGGATGCGCCAGACTTCCTTCGCCTTCACCGGATCCCAGGCGAGAATGTAGGTCTCGAGGTTGCCGCACTTGGCGCCGGGGGCGTCGCAAAGCGCACGGCCGCCGGAGAAGTCGGTGCCAGTGTTGGTGCCTTCGAGATTGAGCTTGAATTCTTTCGGCGCGGCGTAGGGCGCAGCGGCGATCTGGACCGGGATGTAGACGAGCCCGGTCTCGGGGCTGAACGCCATCGGATGCCAGTTGTGCATGCCGAGGGCGCCGGGAGCGATGATGATCGGCTTGCCGGTGATCTCGTAGCGGGCTTCGGGATATTCGACCGGCCTGCCCGTCTTCATGTCGACATGGCTGGCCCAGGTGAGCGGGGCGAATTTCTCGGCGGAGATGAGTTCGCCGGTTTTTGCGTCGAGGATGTAGAAGAAGCCGTTCTTCGGCGCCTGCATGACGACGCGGCGCTTGCCCGTCGGGTAGTTGAGGTCGGCCAGCATGATGGGCTGGGTGGCGGTGTAGTCCCAGGTTTCGCCGGGCGTCGTCTGGTAGTGCCACTTGTATTTGCCGGTGTTGGGATCGAGCGCGACGATCGAGGCGAGATAGAGATTGTCGCCGCCGCCGGGCGAGCGGATCGCCTGGTTCCACGGATTGCCGTTGCCGGCGCCGACATAGAGGGTGTCGGTGTCGACGTCGTAAGCCATGCCGTCCCAGATCGTGCCGCCCCCGCCGATCTGCC
>DATBNA010000545.1:0-2724 GCA_036554545.1 Hyphomonadaceae bacterium | reverse complement strand
GTTCTCGCGCGCGCGGCGAAGGGCGCCGAGCATCAGGAGAATGGTGACGTCGGCGGTGGCGTCGGTGACGACGTCGGGCGTGTTGGCGATGATGACGCCGCGGGCGTTGGCGGAGGCGATGTCGATGTGGTCGAAGCCGACGCTGGTGGTGGCGATGATCTTCAGCGAGTCCGGAAGCCGTTCGAGATCCGCCTTGCGCAACGGACGGCCGAAGGTCGAGAGGATCGCCTCTGACCTGTGTTCGTGCGCCAGTCTCACCCACTCCTCGAGCGACAGGGGCATTTCAGTGGTGACGGCGTCGAACTCTGCCAGGCAGCGCCGCGTAACCTCCTCAGGCATAGGGAGGCCGACTAGCAGGCGGCCCAACTTCTTCATGAGGAATGGTGGATCTCGCGCTTGTAGGTTTCCGGCAGGAAGAAGAACCCGACTACGAGCGTCACCGCGGCGATGATCACCGGATACCAGATGCCGGCGTAGATATCGCCGGTGGCGGCCACGATCATGAATGCGGTTGTCGGCAGGAGGCCGCCGAACCAGCCATTGCCGATGTGATAGGGCAGCGACATGGAGGTGTAGCGGATGCGCGCCGGGAACAGCTCGACCAGCGTCGCCGCCATCGGACCATAGATCATAGCGGTGAACAGCTGCGTGAGAACGATCATGAGGATGACGGTCCAGCGGTCGACTTTCGCAGTATCGGCCTTGGGCGGATAGCCAGCGGCAGCGAGCGCCGCACCGACTTCTGCCTGGTAGGCGGCGATAGCCGCCACGCGGTCGGGGCCGGTGACCTTCGCCGGATCCGGCGCATTGAACGTCTGTCCGCCAATGGAGACCTGCGCCAGCGAACCTGCCGGCAACTCCTCGACCGTGTAGCTGACGCCGGCGCGCGACAGGTGGGCCTTGACGATGTCGCACGACTTGGAGTCGAACTTGTTGCGGCCGACGGGGTCGAACTGCAGCGAGCATTGCGAGGAGTCGGCGCGCACGATTACGGGCGCCGATGCCTGCGCCGCCGCCAGCTGCGGGTTGGCCGCAACTGTCATCGTATGGAACAGCGGGAAGTAGGTCGCGACCGCCAGCGCCAAGCCGCCCAGCGCGAGCCAGCGTCGTCCGATCTTGTCGGAGAGCCAGCCTATGATGACGTAAATCGGCGTTCCGATCGCCAGTGCTATGGCGACGATGGTGTTGGCTTCCGCGCCATCCACCTTGAGCACGTTCTGCAGGAAGAACAGGCTGTAGAACGTCCCCGTGTACCAGATCACCGCCTGGCCTGCGACGAGGCCGAACAGAGCGATCAGCACGAACTTGGCGTTGCCCCACTTGCCGAAGGCTTCGGCCCACGGCGCCTTGGACGTCTGCTGCTCGTCTTTCATCTTCTGGAAGACCGGGCTTTCCCGAAGCTGGAGGCGGATCCAGACCGAGATGAAGAGCAGGACGATGGAAACCAGGAAGGGGACGCGCCAGCCCCAGTCGTTGAATTCCTCCGGCGTCATCATGTTGCGCACGGCGAGGATCAGGATCAGCGAGATGAAGAGGCCGATGGTCGCGGTGATCTGGATGAAGCTGGTGTAGAAGCCGCGCCGGTTCTGCGGGGCGTGTTCGGCGACGTAGATCGCGGCGCCGCCGTACTCGCCGCCGATGGCGAGGCCCTGCAGCACGCGCAGGGAGACGAGCAGGATCGGCGCGAGGATGCCGATCTGGGCGGCGCTGGGCAGCAGGCCGACGGCGAAGGTCGAGGCGCCCATGATGATCATGGTGACGAGGAAGGTGTTCTTGCGGCCGACGATGTCGCCGATGCGGCCGAAGACGAGGGCGCCGAAGGGGCGGACGAGGAAGCCGGCGGCGAAGGTGGCGAGGGCGAGGATGAAGCCGGTGGTTTCGTTGACGCCGGAGAAGAAGTGGTAGTTGATGTTGGTGACGAGGGACCCGTAGAGGAAGAAGTCGTACCACTCGAACATTGTGCCGACGCTGGAAGCGCCGATCACCAGCGCCTCGTTCTGCTTTTTGGCAGGCTTCGCCGGCGCCGCTGTGGCTGCGGTTTCCATCAGGTTTCTCCCCTCAGCCGCCGTGACCCTGATTCAAGGATGGGCGGGCTCTCGCTTTGGTGCGAGGCTGCAACGCCCTGACGCTAAGGGCAAGGCGCAACGCCGTCGCGGGACTTCCCCCGCCGCGTAGCGGAAAGCTCAAAAGGCCGTGAATCATCCACCGGCCGGCCCTCTCGCGGCCCGCGAGGCCGGCCAGGACCGATTTCCCCGCCCAGGTGAGGCGGCGCAAAAAAAGAAAAACGGCGAGGCGACGGGGCCACGAGACCATGTCCAGCGTCGGAAACATCGAGGATCGCCTGGCAGCGATATGAGAGGCCGCCTCCGTTCCGTTCGGGGCACAGGACAGGCGCATAGTATCCGCGGATTGCGAGGTGTCGGATAACTTTCCTGTCTCCATGGCCTAGGCCTTTGAATCGACCGGAGTTGGTCCCGCCGGAATATGGGGGGTTCGCACACTTTCATGCGCGCTCGCCTGCGTCCGCATTCCATGACAGGCTCATGCCCGCATGAATGTGCAGGAGTTGGGGAATGCGCAGGTTCGTTGCTCTGGGGTTGGTACTGATGCTGGCGGGCTTTGCGCCGCCGCAACCGGGAATCGATCTTCCGGAAAGCGTCCAGCAGGTCCCGCCGAAGGGCTGGATACCGGAAAGGGCGCCGGACAAAGCGCCTCCGGTCACCT
>DATBNA010000540.1:0-6993 GCA_036554545.1 Hyphomonadaceae bacterium | reverse complement strand
CGACCGGCTTCGTCAACGCCGGCGTCGTCGCCAACCTGCGCAACTGCCAGCTGCCGGCGGTGATCACCAGCACACTCAACGTCCCGCAGCGTACGGGCACGATCTACTCGCTTAGCGGTCGTGTGGACGTCGGCGTCGACCTCGGACCCGATCCGGCCGCACCGCTTGGCGGCGGTCAGCAGGGCATCCTGTCGGTTGACCCGGGCGTAACTATCTTTGGCTCGGGCACGCTTGACTACCTCGTCGTCAACCGGGGCTCCCGCATCAGCGCCATCGGCTCGGCCAGCCAGCCGATCGTCTTCACCAGCCGACAGAGCGTTGAAGGCGCCACCACCGAAAACTCGATCGGCCAGTGGGGCGGACTCGTCATTCTCGGCCGCGCGCCGATCTCGGTCTGTACCGGAGTCCTCGTTCCTCCCAATGTGGGATGCACGTCGCAGGTCGAAGGCGCTAACGCGCAGTACGGCGGCAACACGCCAGCCGACAACAGCGGCCGCCTCTCCCACGTCCGCGTGCAGCACTCGGGCTTTGAAATCCTCCCCAACAACGAGCTTAACGGCATCACGCTGGCTGGCGTTGGCACGGGCACGGTCGTCGAGAACGTGCAGGTGCACAACTCCTCCGATGACGGCATCGAGATCTTCGGTGGCACGGTGAACCTAAGGAATATCGTCCTGACCGGAAACGACGATGACAGCCTCGATGTCGACACCGGCTGGCGTGGCGCCGTTCAGAACCTGTTGATCGTGCAGCGTTCGGCCGGCGGCGACCGCGGTTTCGAGTTCTCCTCGGCGGGCAACAGGACGGCTCAGACGCCGCCTGCAGGCCAGCCCACAGCGGCGTTCACACTGAACACGACGCCCTACATCTCGAACGCCACACTGGTGGGCCGTTCGGGCGGCGGCGATGCAATGGTGATCAACTCGGGCAACGGCCTCCGGCTGTTCAACTCGGTGGTGACTGATCCAAACGCCTGCCTCGATCTCGACGACGCAGACACCTACACCGCAGCGCCGACGTTCAATAGCGTCTTCATGTCGTGCCCGACCTCCTACAACTCGGACGCAGACGATGAAGCCGCCCGCTTCACGGCCGGGACGAACAACACGGCGGCCGGTACGTCGAGCCTCGGCGTGCGCGGAACAAGCACGGCGTCTTTCGTCAACGGAACCAACGAGAACCTCGTGACCGTGACCGCGCCGGCGAACCTTCCCGGTTCGACCTTCCTCACCACGCCGACCAGTATCGGCGCGGTCTATCCGGGCAACGACAGCTGGTACCAGGGCTGGACGTGCAGCCCGCTGATTGGCGAGGAGGCCTGCTAGTTCGCGCAGGCCTCAGTCCGGGCGGCGGCGTTCGCGCCGCCGCCCGATCGCGTTCCAACGACTACGCTTTCCGGGGACTGCCTCCATGAAAATCCGACGCCGGCCGTTTGGCGCTCTGCTCATCGCGACATCGGCGCTGATCGCGCCCAACGCACTCGCGCAGGAGGCGGCGGAACCGGCTCAGGCTGAAGGCGCCACAGCGGCCGAGGAGCAGGCGCAGGAAGTCCCGCCGGCGCAGGAGCCAAGCGAGGAAGACGTCATTGTTGTGCGCGGCGAGTTCATTCCCGAACCGTTGCAGGAAACGTCCGAGGTTGCGGCCTTCCTGACGATGGAGGACCTCGATCGCCAAGGCGACTCCAACGCCGCGGAAGCGCTCACCAAGCTGCCGGGCCTGTCGATCGCCGAAGGCCGTTTCATCTATGTGCGCGGCCTTGGCGAACGCTATTCGTCGGCCATCCTCAACGGATCGCCCCTGCCCAGCCCGGAGCCGCTGCAGCGCGTCGTGCCGCTGGATCTGTTTCCGGCGAGCGTGCTTGGCGGGATCTCGGTGCAGAAGAGCTATTCGGCAGAGTTTCCGGGAGAATTCGGCGGCGGCGTCATCCGGCTGTCAACACTCAACCTGCCGGATGAATCCTTCCTCGAGATCGGCGCCGATTTCAGCGTCAACACCGAGACAACGTACGCTACCGGCTACACCCACGATGGCGGCGACAGCGACGTGCTCGGTTTCGACGACGGCACGCGGAAGATTCCGAACCAGCTAAAGGAAGCAATCCTCGCCAGCCGGCGCGTGGATGCGACGCTTGATCTCTATCCCCAGCTGACCAACGACCAGGAGCTCCAGCGCATCGGACAGAGCTTCGAGAACGCGAAGCTCAACCTCGTCCAGGTCAACAACGATATTCCGGCGAACAACAGCTACGACATTTCGGCCGGTTACAGGAAGGACTTCGACTCGTTCAGCATCGGCGCCGTCGGCGTCCTTGGCTATTCCTATGGCTGGACAACTGAAGACGGCATCCAGCAGGAGGGCAGGATAGACGGCGGCGTGCTGACGCCGAAGTCGATCTACAATTTTACCTCTACGGACAACAAGATCGGCTGGGACGGGCTGCTCGGCGTCGGGCTGGAACTGGGCGAGGATCACAAGCTCAACTGGACCAACCTCTGGATCCGCCGCACGGACAAGCGAACGTATCGGCGCTTCGGGTTCGACGAACTGGCCGGCGAAGATGTCCTCGACGAGCGCACCGCCTGGTACGAACGGCAGCTCAGCTCGACGCAGCTTGATGGCGAGCACGCGTTCGGCGACCTGAAGCTTGGCTGGCGCGCGGCCTACTCGCGCACCGAGCGCGACGCGCCCTATGAGCGGCAGATGCGCTTCATCTTCGATGAATCGATCCAGCGCTACCTGCATGACACGTCGCGCGCGTCGAACAGGTGGGAGTTCAGCGAGCTGGTCGATGAAATCGCCAGCGCTGCGGTCGATGCGACCTACTCCATCCCGATGGCTGAAGTGCGCGACATCGTCCTGTCGGCCGGCATCGAGCATTTCGACAACGCACGCTCGGCGACGTCCCGCTCCTATCGCTTCGTGGCGACCAATCTGCCGCTGGCGGTGCAGCAGCTGCGCCCGGATTTCCTGTTTGCGGACTTCAACATCAACCCCGAGCGTCTGGTGCTCCGTGAGACAACCGGCTCGGCCGGTGCAGCGGCCTATGACGCCCAGCTTGAAGTAACGGCGGCCTACGCGAAGGTCGACCTCGAGCCGATCCAGTATCTGCGCGTATCGCTGGGCGGCCGCATTGAACGCGGCATCCAGGCCGTGAAGCCGCGAGCGCTCTATCTCGGTGAGGCGCAGCCGGCGCAGCCGCCGAAGAACAAGGAAGAGTATTTCCTCCCTGCCGGAACGGTGACGTGGAACTTCTACGAGGACATGCAGCTCCGCTTCGGCGCCTCGAAGACGATCGGCCGGCCACAATTCCGGGAGCTGGCGCCGCAGCAGTATCTCGACCCGGACAGCGACCGTCTTTTCATCGGCAACCCGTTCCTCTCGGACACCGAACTCACCAACTTCGACACGCGCGTGGAATGGTTCTTCGATTCGAGCCAGTTCGTGACGCTCGGCGCCTTCTACAAGGACATGGACAAGCCCATCGAGTCGGTGGTCGCCGAGCAGGGGGCGACGATCCAGCAGACCTACCTCAACGCCCCGAAGGCGATCCTCTACGGCGCTGAGGCGGAAGTGCGGAAAGTATTCAGCGATCCCTTCCCGGACGTGTTATGGCTGGGCGGCAAGGACATCTTCCTGCAGTCCAACTACACCTGGAGCGACAGCGAGGTCCAGGTGAGCCCAGGCGATACGGTGTTCCCGCTCAGCTCTGGCGGCGCCGCGGAGCCGGCGGAGAACTTCATCATCGACGGCTCACGCCTGCAGGGGCAGTCGGAGCACGTCTTCAACTTCCAGATCGGTTGGGAAGATGTCGTCGCCGGCTCCCAAGGCACGCTCATCCTCACATATGTCAGCGAGCGGTCTTCGGCGCGCGGTCGCCCCGGCGAGCCTGACTTCGTGCAGGAGCCCGGCACCATCCTCGACTTCGTCTACCGCAAGGAGCTGGAGGCGTTCGGCAAACCGGTCACGTTCAGCTTCAAGGCGAACAACCTGCTCGACATCAACTATCTCGAACACCAGGAATTCGGCGGCGGCGAAATCCTGATCAACAAATATGATCTGGGCGCGACCTACTCGGTAGGCCTGTCGACGCGGTTCTAAGCGGCTTTCAGCGCCCGGAAGCTCGCGTCGGCGGCGTCGACCGCGAAGTCGATATCCTTTTCGGTCATGGCGCCCGACAGGAACATGTTGTGCCACGGATGGACGTAGACGCCGCGCGAGACCATCTGCACGGACCACGCATTGCCGAGCTTCAGCTCCTTGTCGTCGTCGAAAAGGAAGAGCGGCATCTGCGGCGGACCGCTCTGGCGGAAGCCGAAACCGTGCGCGCGGGACGCCTCTGCAAGTCCGGCGCGAAGACGCGTCCCCAGCGCCTCGATACGTTCGAGATAGTCGGTCGAACGGATCAGCTCGAGCGTGACGAGGCTTGCCGCCATGGCGGCTGCCGCAAACCAGTATGAGCCCGTGGTGAAGATTGACTCGGCGCCCTTGCGCGCGCTGTTCGACCCCAGCAGCGCCGAGATCGGATGGCCGTTGGCGATGCACTTTCCCCAGCACGACATGTCCGCCTGCACGCCGACCACGGACCAGCTGCAGTCGCGCGCAATGCGGAAACCGGCGCGGACGTCATCCACGACCAGCAGCGCGCCTTTTTCATCGGCCAGCTCTCGCGCACGCCGCGCATAGACCGGTGTCGGTGCAGCCTGGTCGACAAAAACGTCGTGCCGGAACGGCGCCGCAAAGATCGCCGCAAGATCATCGCCCGCAGCTGCAACCGCTGCTTCGAGACTGGCGACATCGTTGTAGTCGCACAGCTGTTGGTTGGCTTGATCGGCCGGCGTGATGCCTTTCTTGCGCGGATTGCTCCACTGCGCCGCGCCATGGTACGTGCCGCGCGCCCGCACGACGCTGTTCCGCCCGGTCTGCGCTCGCGCAGCCATCAGCGCCATGGTGTTGGCGTCCGTCCCGTTCTTGCAGAACATCGCCCAGTCGGCGTGGGTGACCATCGCCGTCATCGCTTCGGCGAGGTCGACCATCAGCCCGGATGGCCCGGTCATCGCGTCGCCCAGCGCCAGCTGGCCGACATAGGCGCGATCGATGCGCGCATTGCCGTAGCCGAAGAGCTGCGGGCCGTAGGCACACATGAAATCGAGCAGGCGATTGCCGTCTGCATCCCACAGCCAGGCGCCTTCTGCGCGCGAAAAGAATTGCGGGTATCCCGGAGGAAGGGCCCCAACGGACTGGTGGCCATACATGCCGCCAGGGATCACGCGCGCAGCGCGTTCCCTCAGCGAACGATCATGAGATGTCATGGCGTCCCCCTGCTGTTGTCAGCGAGGAACAAAGCCTACGTAACAGATCGGGAAGTTGGAAGCGGCGCTGGCGGAGAGGATGGGATTCGAACCCACGATACAGTTTCCCGTATACACCCTTAGCAGGGGTGCGCCTTCGACCACTCGGCCACCTCTCCGCATTGCAGCGAGCGGCCTTCCTACCGGGATTTGGGAATGGCGCAAGCCTGAAGCGCCAGCGCGCGGAAAACGGCTCGAAAACAGCTAGCGCACCCGCGTCTGTCCGACATTCGCCTTCAGCGCAGCGCCGTCCTCCGGCGTGATGAAGCGCTGCGCGACAAGCTCGTCTGTCCGCCTGCGGAACGCTGCTTCGTAGGTTTCCTGGCTGGGATAGAGCGCGGCGAGCTGGGGCGGCGTCAGCGGGATTTCGTGGCCGGCGATGCGGCAGAAGGAAAGGCCGGTCGAATTCCCATTCCAGGTCGAAGTCGGCACATCTACGAGCGGCGAACGCAGGCCGCCTTTCACATTGCCCTGGGCATCGAGCACGGGCCTGCCGTCGACGACCTCGATGTTCTGGGACGGCGGCGGCGGTGTTCCGTCTTCGACCCACGCCTTCAGGTTGCGATAAATCGCATTGTACGCAACAGGGCTCGGGAAGCGGCTGCGCGGGCCCTGATCGCAGTTGAGCGTCGGGGGCGTGCGTCCGCCTTTCACGATGTCTTCGGGTCGCGCCGCATACCAGAGTTCATCCGGCGTGGCGTGGCCCGATCCGGCGATGTCGTAGTGGCGATACTGGTCGCCGATTGCATCGCTGTCTTCGCGGCGATTGGGAACCCAGCCGAGATAGTCGGACTGGCTCATGACATGGATCACGGGCGTGACAGCGTTGCGAATGGGACGGCGCGGATCGCCGGTGGGAATGCGTTCGGCGCACTGGTTGACCGGCGACGGGCCGGAGATGACCGCGACCAGGTAGCCGTCGAACGCCGGCTTGCCGTGCTTTGCGATCACCAGCGGCTGGATGGCGTTGATGTAGGTGAAGAGGAAGCCGCCGGTCTGCGAATAGCCCCAGCCATAGAGATGCTTCACACGCGATGCCCCGCCGCCATAGCGGAACGGGTTGCTGGCGTCTGAAGAGCGCAGCCATTGCGCGACCTGCGTGTTGATGTCCCAGACGAGGCCGTTCTCGGTCGCCTTGCTGGTGTCGCCACTGACGGTGCAGTTCTTCGGATCGTCCAGCGGCAGCGGGTTCGACCAGCTGAGCGCCGCGTAGCGCTGCGTATCGAAGGTCTTGAGTGTGACGACGGCGATCGGCTTGGCTGTGATACCAACCCACGCATCGCCCGAGCGGACAATCTCGTCGTGCTGGATCGCCCAGCCGATATTGAGGTCCATCAGGTTGGACGGGTTGAGCATCTCGACCACGACGCGGCCGGAGAATTTCGACCGGTCCTTCGGGCGGCGGACCAGCACGCGTGTCGTGTAAGGCGCGTCGGCCGTGCGTACGACGGCGCCGGTTGCAGGCCAGTCATAGACATTGGCCTTGCCGGAGACGAAGAACTCCTCTTCGACGTAGCCCCGCGCGCCGAGGTCTTCAGGGCGCAGCGTCCAGGCCGCGCCGCCGAAGGCGTGGCTGGTCTCCGATTGCGCGACAGGCCCGACGACGCCCGTCAGCGGCGATGGAGCGGCTGGAGCGGGCGCAGAC
>DATBNA010000533.1:0-1782 GCA_036554545.1 Hyphomonadaceae bacterium | reverse complement strand
TTCGCCATGCTCCGCCGAAACAATGTCGTGGTCAGCTCCCGCGGTCCGGGCGGCGGCTACAGGCTGCAGCGACCGGCGTCTGCCGTCAGCATCGGGGAGGTGTTCCGGGCGGTCGAGGAGACGGGCGCCGAGCGCGAATGGCCCCGGGGCGGCACAGCCACGGCAGGCCTCTGGGCGGCCCTGGACGAGCATATCCGCGACTTCCTCGAAGGGCTCACCGTGGCCGATGTGATGGCCGGGAAGGTAAACGGGCACTTCTCCCATTCCGCTGCGCCCCTCATGGCCAACGGGGTGTCGGCTGAAGCCAAACTGGCGTAAGACGCCGGGGCATGAGCCCCGCAGCCAGAATTTACGCTGACTACAATGCGACGGCCCCGCTGCGCCCCGAGGCGAAAGCGGCGATGACGGCTGCCCTCGACCTGACCGGCAATCCGTCCTCCGTCCACGCCGAAGGCCGCAAGGCCCGCGGCCTCGTCGAAGGCGCCCGCGAAACCATCGCCGCCGCCATCGGCGCCTGCCGGGACGACATCGCCTTCACCAGCGGCGGCACCGAAGCGGTCGGTCTGGCGCTGCGCGGCGCACTGCGCGCGACCGGCGATGCGGTGCTCGTCGCATCAGGCATCGAACACGAAGCAGTCGCGACGATCGTGACGGGCGACGAAATCTGGCCTGTGCGCTCGCACGGATTGGTCGACCTTGGCTGGCTGAAGGATCACGTCGCCAGGCTGAAGCGGCAAGGATACCGGCCGCTCGTTTCGCTGATGCTGGTCAACAACGAGACTGGTGTCGTCCAGCCGGTTGCCGAAGCGGCCGAGATCGTTCACGCAGCCGGTGGCCTGATCCACTGCGACGCCGTTCAGGCATTGGGCAAGATCGAAGTCTCGATCATCGAGACGGATGTCGACTACCTGTCGCTGTCCGCCCACAAGGTCGGCGGGCCACAGGGCGTCGGCGCGACCTATGTGAAACCCGGCGCTCCCTTCCGTTCCGTGCAAACCGGCGGCGGGCAGGAATTCGGACGCCGCGCTGGCACAGAGAATGTCGCGGGAATTGTTGGCTTTGCCGCGGCAGCCGAGGCCTCGCTGCGTGACCTCGATCACTATGTGTCACTCGCCCCACACCGGGATCGTCTGGAAGCGCGGGTGTCAGCCGCCGCCCCGGGCCTCCAGGTCCACGGCGCGCTTGCCCCCCGGGTGGCAGGCGTCTCCTGTTTCGGCGTTGAAGGTCTGCCCTCGGAAACCCAGATCATGGGTCTGGATCTCGCAGGTTTCGCCGTCAGCGCCGGTTCGGCCTGCTCGTCCGGCAAGGTGAAGCCCAGCCGCGTGCTGACTGCGATGGGCCTCGGCGAAACAGCGGCCCGATCCGCGATCCGCGCCAGCTTCGGCTGGGCCAGCCGGCCGGAAGACTTCGATGCGATTGCCGCCGCCTGGGTGAAAATGGCCCGTCGCGCGAGACCGAACCTGGTGAAAGAAGACGCGAATGTCTGAGGGCAAGGAAGTTCTGGTGAAGGGAGGCATCGACCAGGGAACGGTCGACGCCGCCCGTGCGCTTGAAGCCGACAAGTACGCCGAAGGCTTCATCACCGATATCGAGCAGGAACTCGCGCCCAAAGGCCTGAACGAAGGCACCGTCCGTTTCATCTCGGCCAAGAAGGACGAGCCGGAGTGGATGCTGCAATGGCGGCTCGACGCCTTCGAGCGCTGGAAGCAGATGACCGAGCCGACCTGGGCAATGGTGCACTATCCGAAGATCGACTACCAGGACGCCTATTACTACGCGGCG
>DATBNA010000495.1:0-2000 GCA_036554545.1 Hyphomonadaceae bacterium | reverse complement strand
CTGGCCGGCGCACTGGGACTCGGACGATTGATACAGGGCCTTCTATTCGGCGTCGGCGGTACAGATCCTGCGACGCTGGTTGCCGCGCCGTCCTTACTCCTTTTGGTCGCGCTGGCGGCATGTGCCGATCCAGCGGTGCGTGCGGCGCGTATCGACCCGTTGACCGCATTGCGCAAAGAGTGATCGCATGAAGCTCACTTGGCGCAGCCTCAAGAGGGCGCCGATGTTTACTCTCACGGTGCTGGCGACGCTAGGTGTCGGAATCGGCGCCAACACCGCGATCTTCAGCGTCGTCTACGGCATGCTCCTGCGCCCGTTCCCCTACCACGATCCGGAGCGGCTGGTGAAGATCAACATGTATCCGCTCAGGAATCCGAAGAACGAATTTTCGGTGTCGCTCAAGGACATGGAGGATTTTCAGCAGCAGGCGCGCCTGTTCGAGTCTTTCGGCGGCTACACGCCCTCGCGCGTGAACCTGGTCAGCGACGGTCCGGCGGCGCCGCTTGTGCAGACACTGATTACGCCCGGCCTGCTGCCGACGCTCGGCGTAGCGCCGGTGCTCGGGCGCAATTTTCTGCCCGATGAGGATCGCCCCGGCGGCGACATTAATAAGGCGATTCTCAGCCACTCACTTTGGATGTCGCGCTTCGGCGGCGATCCGAAGATTGTCGGGAAAAGCATCCGTACCGCCATGACCACTTACACAGTGGCCGGCGTAATGCCGCCGGGCTTCGCTTTTCCAGCCCGGACCGATCTGTGGGTAACCGTCGAGAGCGGTCTCGCCTTACGGAAGGACACTCGGCGGCGGGATTCTCGCGGCGCGCAGATCGTCGCCCGATTGCGGCCGGGAGTCACTCTCGCGGCAGCGCAGGCGGAGATCGAATCGATCGGCCGCGAGTTGCAGCGCCTGTATCCGAAAACGCACTCGGAGATGCTGCACCGGGTGCAGAGCCTCCGGGACGCGGAAACAAAGCAGTTGCGGCCTTACCTGGCGCTGCTCACAGTCGCCGTGGCCCTGGTCCTGCTGATCTGCTGCGCCAACGTGGCGAATCTGATGCTGGCGCGCGGCGCAAGGCTCGAGCGCGAAATGACGATCCGGGCCGCGCTGGGCGCCAGCCGACGGACGCTGGTGGCGCGACTGCTTACCGAAAGCCTGGTACTCTCGCTGAGCGGCGGCCTGTTGGGACTGATGCTCGCCAGTTTGTTGGTGGCTTCCATCCCGCGGCTGATTCCGCAAGAACTACCCGTGTGGATGCGGATCGAACTCGATCCGGCCGCGCTGACCTTCACAGCCGCCGTATCGCTGCTGGCGGGACTGCTGTTCGGAGTGGCGCCCGCCTTTCGCAGCGCACGTGTGAATCTAAACGAGGTCCTGAAGGAAGGCGCCACGGGATCGGGCCGGAGCAGCCTCATGCGCAGGGCTTTGGTGACCGCTGAGGTGGCGCTGTCGGTGCTGCTGTTAGTGTCGGCGGCGCTGCTGATGAAAAGCTTTCAGAACCTCCTCGAAGTCGACCCGGGCTTCGCGCCCGAGCGCGTGATCACCGTGTCGATGTCCCCGTACCGGCCAGGCACGAACGCGGAGAGAATCGACCAGGTCTGCCAGTATTATCGTGAGGTCATCCGGCGTCTCGAGGAATTGCCGGGAGTAGTCGCCGTGGGCGGGACCGACAACTTTCCCTTCACTGGCGTGCGCACCGAGCGCAGCACGCTCAACATCGAGGGCAAGGGCGACACTGCCGAGGAGTCCCGAATTCGGGCGCCGGCCAACTTCATCGACATCACGCCGCGCTACTTCGAGGCGATGAACATTCCCCTGCTCGAAGGCCGCACATTCAACGAGAACGACACGCAGAAGGCGCCGCAGGTCATCATTCTCAGCCAGCGGGCCGCAAAGGCAATCTTCCCCGGACGCACCGCCCTCGGAAACGAGGTTCGCGCCGGCACGCCCGGCCATTGGGATCCATGGGCGACCGTGGTGGGCATCGTAGGGAACGTCAAGT
>DATBNA010000426.1:0-5559 GCA_036554545.1 Hyphomonadaceae bacterium | reverse complement strand
GATCACCTACGACTACGGCAAGGACTACTTCGACAACTTCATCAACGGCTCGTGCAAGTGCCTGAAGTGTGGTTCATCGCGCAAACATCGCTCGCGCCGGTCCAAGGCGGGGCGATAGGGACCGCCGGGCGCCTGCCCGGCAGACGTGCGACGTCTATCCCATCGATTGTGATTTGCTGGAGTGGTCGGCCTAGCGGCCGACTTGCCGGGCAGGCGCCCGGCGGTCCCAGATCACGTCCCCGTCTTCGCCATGGGCGCAGCCGCCGGCCCTTCCAGCTTCAGCACGGAGTGCAGCTTGGCAAGCAGCTCACGCTGGTCGACGGGCTTGGAGACATAGTCCGTCATGCCCAGCGACAGGTAGCGCTCGCGGTCGCCGCTCATCGCATCGGCCGTCAGCGCGATCACTGGCAGCGACGCCCATTTCGGGTTGGCGCGGATGCGCTGGATCGCTTCCTTGCCGTCCATCACCGGCATGTGGACGTCGAGCAGCACCACGTCGAACTCCTCCGACGCGATCTTGTCGAGCGCTTCCTTGCCGTTGGTCGCCTCGCTCATGTCGCAGCCCTGCGGGGCCAGGAACAGCTTGATGACCTGGCGGTTGATGGCGTTGTCGTCCGTCAGCAGCACGCGCACGCCGCGCAGTCCGCTGCGCCGCACAGGCTCCGCCGTCTTCGCCGCCGGCGTCTGCGCAGGCGCCGCCGGCGCCGCTTCCATCGCCTTGAACGTCAGGCGGAACACCGAGCCCTTGCCTTCCGTGCTCTCCGCGACAATGTCGCCGCCCATCATCCGGGCAAGCTGGCGCGAAATCGCGAGGCCAAGGCCAGAGCCGCCGAACTTCCGCGTCGTTGCGCCATCGGCCTGTGTGAATACCGAGAACAGCTTCTCCACCGTCTCCGCATTCATGCCGATGCCGGTGTCGACGATCTCGACCTGCACCAGGTGCAGCCCGTCGCCGAGCGCCTTCGACGAAATGCCGACCTCCACCCGCCCCTGCGCCGTGAACTTGATGGCGTTGGACAAGAGGTTCGACACGCACTGGCGCACGCGCACAGGGTCGTAGCTGAGCCGCTGCGGGAAATTCGAGTCATAGCGCACGAACAGGTCGAGACCCTTGTCCTCGGCCTGAGCCTGGAACAGCTGGCGCGTGCGCTTCATCGTGTGCAGGAAGTCGCCGGGGACAGCCGAAATCTCAAGCTTGCCGGCTTCGATCTTGGTGAGGTCGAGCACGTCGTTCAAAAGCGCCATCAGCGACTTGCCTGAGTCGAGGATGATGGCGACCTTCTCCTTCTGCGGGGCTAAGAGTTCGTCGGCTTCCAGCGCCTGCGCCATGCCGAGCACGCCGTTGAGCGGCGTCCTGATCTCGTGGCTCATGTTGGCGAGGAACTGGCTCTTGGCGCGGCTGGAGGCCTCGGCCGCTTCCTTCGCGGCGCGCAGCTCCTCCTCCATCATCTTGCGCTCGGTAAAATCGAGGAACGTCCCGATCAGCCGCCGCGACTCGCCCTTCGCCTCAAGCACGCGCGCCCGCACATTCATCCAGCGATACGCGCCGCCCGCCGCCATGATGCGGATGTCGAGGTCATAGCCGGACGATGCTCCCGTCCGCGCCGCCTCGACCGCGGCCATCACCGTGGCGAGGTCGTCCGGATGCACCTTGCGGCCAAGGTCCGCCGTGTCCGGACCTTCGTGCCCCAGCTTCCTCTTCAGCTTGTCGTTGGGCGCGAAGGCGCCGCTTTCAAGATCATACTCGAAATATCCGTCGCCCACCGACTCGATCGCGAACTCCATCCGCGACTTGGCGGCGCTGGTTTCGTCAACCGCCTTGCGCAGCGTCTTGAAGTTGCGGCTGGCGTAGTCGCTGGTCGATGCGATCGACAGCACCATGCAGAGCGCCGATACGCTCGACGGTATCGCGATCCACATCGGATACTCGATCCAGATTCCCTGCAGCATGAAGCCGAGCATCGGCAGCACGCAGATCGCCAGCATGCCAAGCGTCACCCGCAGGCTGCCCTGCCCGGTGAATATGATGTGGATCGACCAGGATGCGCAGATCGTTATCGCCAGCACCCACGCCGTCGGGTTGCCCGTCGACCACAGCGCCACGGCGCTCGACATCCACAGCGCGACCAGCGCGCCCTGGATCGCCAGCGAGATCCGACGCGCGCCCCGGTCGCCGAGATTGTAGCGCACCGTATAGACCACAAGCGCCAGCAGCAGCGCCACGGCAGGGATAGTCCACAGCACCGCCGCTTCCGGCCCGAAGAAGTGCAGGAGCGGCAGTCCGCCGATCGCCCCCATCAATACGCCAAGCACCGCCGTCGGATTGGCGATGTACTGCCAGGTGAAGACCGGAATGCCAGGCGCAGCAGCCGGTGACGCCGCCGCCTTCCCGCTATCCACGCTCCCCGTGGGTTGCGCCGTCCCCATCTTCTTCCTGTCCCGTACTCGCAAATTTTGGGGACAATGGCAGGGACCGATTAATTTCCCGTAGTACGCGCGCGTAATGCGCCGCCCGAATGCTTACCTGTTGTCAACCAAATCTGGCCCCGCCATTGCTGGGCTGTTACCAAATCCGGGCCCAGGAAACCGGGTGAGGAGCCTGCCCAATGCCGATCCGCCGTCCCGTCGACGAGACCAGCCACCTTTATCTGGTCGATGCTTCGGGATTCATCTTTCGGGCCTTCCACGCCCTGCCCCCGCTGACCCGCAAGTCGGACGGCCTGCCGGTCGGCGCCATTTCCGGCTTCTGCAACATGCTCTGGAAGCTGCTGGAGGACCTCAAGGCCGGCGAACAACCTACGCATTTCGCCTGCGTCTTCGATGCGGCCAAGGACACGTTCCGCAACGAACTCTACAGCGACTACAAGGCCCAGCGCCCGCCGCCGCCGGATGACCTCATCCCGCAATTCCCGCTGGTGCGCGAAGCCGCCATCGCCTTCGGCACACCGGCGCTGGAGCTCCCGGGCTTCGAAGCCGACGACATCATCGCAACCTACGCCCGCCAGGCCGAGGCCAGGGGGGCCCGCGTCTCCATCGTCTCGGCCGACAAGGACCTGATGCAGCTGGTCACGGATAAAGTCTGCATGCTGGACACGGTGAAGGACCGCAGGATTTGCGCGCCGGAGGTGTTCGAAAAATTCGGCGTCGCGCCGGACAAGGTCATCGACGTGCAGGCTCTGTGCGGCGACAGCATCGACAACGTTCCCGGCGTCCCCGGCATCGGCGTCAAGACGGCCGCCCAACTCATCACCGAATACGGCGACCTCGAAACGCTGCTTGCCCGCGCCGGCGAGATCAAGCAGCCCAAGCGCCGCGAAACGCTGCTCAACAATGCCGACGCCGCCCGTATCTCCAAGGTGCTGGTGACGCTCCGCGCCGACGCTCCCGTGCCGACCCCGATCGACGATCTCGGCGTCTGCGACCCTGACACCGACCCTCTCCTTGCCTTCCTCGACAAGATGGAATTCCGCACGCTGAGCAAGCGCGTCATCGAAACCTTGGGCGGAACGCCGCCCGCGCCTGCCTCATCCTCTGCCGGCGGCGCAGCGCTCGCCAACGCCGTCGCCGCACAGAAAGCCTCCGGCGCTCCCGCTCCCCAATCTCAAAATCAGGCCAGACCCAATGGCGCAAACGGCAGCATCGAGTGCTTTACGCCGCTGCCGGTCGAAGACGCTCCCTTCAACCTCGACGGCTACGAGACCGTCACCGACGCCGCGCGTCTCGCGGAGTGGATCGCCGAAGCGCGCGAACAGGGCTACCTCGCCGTCGACACGGAAACCGACGGCCTCAATCCGGTCTCGGCCAGGATCGCCGGCGTCTCGCTGGCGCTGGCGCCCAACAAGGCCTGCTACATCCCGCTCGGCCACGGCGCAAAGGGCGATCTTCTTTCCGGAGACAAGCCGAAGCAGATCGAGATCGGCGTCGCAATGGAGATGCTGAAGCCGCTGCTGGAGGACCCGTCCGTCCTCAAGATCGGCCAGAACATCAAGTACGACATGTCTGTCTTCTGCGGGCACGACATCCGCGTCGCGCCGATCGATGACACCATGCTGCTGTCCTTCGTCCTCAGCGCCGGGGCCAACAATCACGGCATGGACGAACTCTCCGAGCTTCATCTCAGGCACACGCCGATCCCGATCAAGGAGCTCATCGGCTCCGGCAAGTCGCAGCTCACCTTCGACCAGACGCCCATCGACAAGGCGACCCGCTATTCCGCCGAAGACGCCGATGTCACGCTGCGCCTTTGGCAGCGCCTCAAGCCGCGCATCGCGCGCGAAGGCGTCGCCACCGTCTACGAAACCCAGGACCGCCCCCTGATCCCGGTCGTCGCCGACATGGAGCGCGCCGGCGTGCTGGTCGACCGCGACCGCCTGTCCAAACTCTCCGGCGAATTCGCCCAGCGCATGGGCGCGCTCGAAGCCGAGGCGCAGGAGCTGGCCGGCCAGCCCTTCAACCTGGGCAGCCCGAAACAGATCGGCGACATCCTCTTTGACAAGATGGGCCTCGGCGCCGACATCGGCGTCAAGAAGACCAAGACCGGCGCATGGGCGACCGGCGCAGACACGCTCGAGGATCTCGCCGCCTACGGGCACCAGCTTCCGAAGGTCCTGCTCGACTGGCGCATGCTCTCCAAGCTCCGCTCGACCTACACCGAGACCCTGAAGGACGCGATCGACGCCAAGACTGGCCGCGTGCACACCTCCTATTCGCTGGCGGGCGCGCAGACCGGCCGCCTCGCGTCTACCGATCCCAACCTCCAGAACATCCCGATCCGCACCGAGGAAGGCCGCAAGATCCGTGAAGCCTTCATCGCCGCTCCGGGCAATGTTCTGGTCTCAGCCGACTATTCGCAGATCGAACTGCGGCTTCTTGCCCACGTGGCGGACATCCCGAGCCTGCGCCAGGCCTTCCACGACGGCGTCGACATTCACGCCATGACCGCGAGCGAAATGTTCGGCGTTCCCATCAAGGGAATGGACCCGATGGTGCGCCGCCGCGCCAAGGCGATCAACTTCGGCATCATCTACGGCATTTCGGGCTTCGGCCTCGCGCGCCAGCTCTCGATCCCTCGCGAGGAAGCCGCCGCCTATATCAAGAAGTACTTCCAGAAATTCCCCGGCATCCAGGACTATATGGAGGAGCATCGCGCTTTCGCGCGCGAGCACGGCTATGTCTCCACCATCTTCGGCCGCAAGGTCTGGCTGCCGCAGATCAAGGCGTCGAACCCCGCCGAGCGGAGCTTCGGCGAGCGCCAGGCGATCAACGCCCCGCTGCAGGGCTCGGCCGCCGACATCATCAAGCGCGCCATGATCCGCATGCCCCAGGCGCTCAGGGTCGCCGGCCTCAAATCGAAGATGCTGCTTCAGGTCCACGACGAACTGGTCTTCGAGGCGCCCGAGAAGGAAGCGAAGAAGCTTATGGAAGTCGCCAGCAACACCATGGCCCGGGCGACGCTTCCCGTTCTCGAACTCAACGTCCCGCTGGTCGTCGAAGCCCACGCCGGCAAGTCATGGGCCGAAGCTCACTAGAGATGCCGCTCAGCGAAGCCGATCTTCCCTT
>DATBNA010000410.1:0-4829 GCA_036554545.1 Hyphomonadaceae bacterium | reverse complement strand
GGGAAGACGACGAAACGCTGGCCGACCTTGCGGCCTTCGAGCAGGGACTGGGCGTCAGGACCGACGGCCGAGAGCGTGCCTTCGATCTCGTGGCCCAGCGTGTGCGGCAACGTGCGGCCGCGCGACCAGTCGATCTTGTCGCCGTCGCCGAGGTCGACATAGCCGTCCTGCAGGTGGACGTCCGAGTGGCAGACGCCGGAATGGGTGATCTTGACGACGACTTCCGTGCCCTTCGGAACGGGCACGTCGGATGTCACTTCCTGCAGCGGCTGGCCGTAGGCGACAATGGCTTGGCTCTTCATGGGTCGTGCTTTCTCCGCCGCAGGTGGACTGCTGCGTTAGCACGGGAAAGCGAGAGATTAGAAGAGCCGGTTTGCCTCAGCCGCCGGTGTTGACGGCCGGCTCGATGCGGTCCGCCACGGAGACAGGCGCGGGTACAGGGGTCTGCTTCGGCTTGTCGGCGGCGATCATGGCTTTGGGCGGCGGGCCGGCGCAGCGGCGAAGCATGGCGGCGCGGTCTTCCAGCGTCGTCGCCTCGAGGATGAGGCTTTCGTCGATCACCTCTGCGGAAACGTCCGCCGGCGGGTTGGGGCTACTCTGCGCAAGGGCCGGGTTGGAAAGCCCGACAGCAAACACGATCGAAAGGGCGAGGGTCTTCATCATCGGGTCACTCCCACGTTGGCCGATGACAGACGCTCGATCCGGCGTGAGGCGGAATAAGGGGCCGAATTGCGGTGTTGCTGCGGCGGGAGATTAACGCGGGGCCGGACAGGGCGCGGGGCCGGCGGGCTTGCTTGCTCGTGCGTTTGCGGTGGGGGCCGGCTCGCACGGCGGCGGGAGAGGCGCGGCGGCCGGCGCTCGCTCAACATAGCGCCCGAGTTCGGGGCCCAGCAGGAAGAGCCTCGGCTGCTGGCGCTCGCGCTGCTCGCATTGCTGCCGAAAAACAACTTCCTCGAGAGTGCAAAACTGGAAGCGGTATTCCTCGTCCTGGGGCACGCGATAAGGCTCGCGGCCGGTCATGTCGCGACGCCGGTTCTGGACTTCGAGGTTGTCGAGCTGGGGCGCCGTGCGCAGGTCGAACGGATCGGCTTTTGCCGGAGGGGCAGGAAGCGGCGGCGCCTGGAACTGCTGTTTGGGAGCGACCGACGGCGGCGCGGCGAACGCGGGCGCAGCTGCGAGTGCAAGAGCAACGATAAGAAGCGACCGCATGTCGAGATCCTCAGGCTGGAGTCGATTCGTATAACTTGCCATTGCCGTGGTCGGGATTGCGTTCCCGCCGCGGCGAGGGTGAGGCGGCAACCTGTGCAAAGGCTGGGGCCGCGATGGCGATGAGAAGTGCGAGAACCGCTGGCCGCATGGCCCAACTCCATGGCTCCACAAAGCCTAGCATGCTTCGCTAGCCATGGGCAGGCCGCCTGTTGCCCGTAAACAGGCGTCATCACATGCGTTTTGTCGTCAAACAGCCTCCAGGGCCTGCTCCAGATCGGCGATCAGGTCGTCGGCGTTTTCTACCCCGATTGAGATGCGGATGAGGGAGGGGGTGATCGCAAAGCGGGAGAGCTTGTCCGGCGCCATGCCCGAATGCGTCGTCGAGGCGGGGTGGGATGCAAGCGTTTCGGTTCCGCCAAGACTGACAGCAAGCTTGATGACTTCGAGGCGGTCGAGCAGGCGGAAGGCGGCTTCCTCGCCGCCTTTGACCTCGAACGAGAAGGTCGATCCCGCCGACTTGTTCTGGCGCAGGTGAATTTCGCGATCGGGGTGACCCTCGGGCAGGAAATCAAGAAACCAGACATTCTCCACGGCCTTGTGGCTGCGGAGGAACTCCGCGACGCGGGACGCTCCTGAAGCGCCTGCCTCCATGCGGAGCTTCAGAGTCTCGAGAGACCGCATCAGCAGCCATGCCGTATGCGGATCGCACATCGTGCCGAGCGTCGAGCGCATGCGCCGCACCGGCGCGAGCATCGCCTTCGCGCCCGAGGCGCCGCCGGCGATCAGGTCCGAATGGCCGCCGACATATTTCGTCAGCGAGGTGACGACGAGATCCGCTCCGTGCTGAAGCGGGGTGGAGAAGAGCGGACCAAGCATGGTGTTGTCGACAATGACAGGCGGACGGAAGTCGCCCTGCCGGAGGGACTCCGAGATCTCGCGCGCAGCTGCGATGTCGACGAGCCCGTTGGTCGGGTTGGCCGGCGTTTCCAGGTAGATGGCGGCGACGCGGCCCTTTGCCTTCGCCTGCGCCGCGGCGGCTCGCATCGCTTCCGTGCCGTGCTCGACCTCGAAGCCAACCTGGTTGACGCCGAACTCTGGCAGGATGGAGTGAATGAGCGTTTCCGTGCCGCCATATATCGGCTGGCTCTGGAGGACGACATCGCCGGGCCGCAGGAACGCCCAGAGGCAGGTCGATATCGCGGCCATGCCGGAAGCAAACGCCAGGCTGGCTTCGGCCTCGTCCCAGAGCGCGAGCCGGTCTTCGAGCACTTCGAGGTTTGGATTGTTGAAGCGCGAATAGACGAGGCCGGGTTCTTCGCCTGGTCCAAGGGGGCGGCGGCCCTGCATGGTGGCGAAGAAGTTCTTGCCGTCCACTGCGCTCCGGAAGACGAAAGTCGACGTACTGAACAGCGGCGGTTTGAGCGATCCTTCCGACAGCATCGGATCGTAGCCGTACCCCATCATCAGCGTTTCAGGGGACAGCGTGCGCTGGCCAAGCTTGCGCTTGCGCCATTTCTTTTCGGCCATGAGGCAACTCCCGAATGTGATCTTCCCTAGAATAGGGCGAGTCCATTGGATTGCTGCCGCCAGTTTGTCGATCTGCTGGGTAAATCTTGCCGGAGGGGCGCTATTTCGGCGGAGCAGCCTTCATCAGGCGGGTCCAGAGCTGCTGGTTGAAGTCGCGATCGGGCGCCGCCTGGCCGGTGCGGACGACGATCAGCTTGCGGCTGGGGACAACGTACAGCTTGCGGTCCTGCGCTCCTTGCGCGGCGACGAGGTCGGCGGGCGCGGCCGGGATGAGCTGGCCTTCGGTGCGGGCGATAGCTGCGCCCGCACCGAGACTGTAGGCGCCGCCGTTGAGCCACCAGAGCCGGGCATAGGCCGGGTTTGTCGAGGTGCGCTTGAACATCGCATCGAGCTGGGCCTTCGAGATCACGCGCTTTCCATCGGCGGCCTTACCGCCGTCGAGCACGAGCTGGCCCATGCGCGCGATGTCGCGCGGCGTAGTGACGAGCCCGGTCGGATTGCCGACGTCGGAGAAGGCGCCGGGGCGTTTGCGCCAGGACGTGTCCTTCATGCCAGCGGGGCCGGCGAGCCAGGCCTGCGTGACCTGGTCGAGCGTCTGTTTCGAGGCGCCTTCAAGTACTTTCTTCAGCACAGCGTAGGCGGGCGTGTTGTAGAAGAATTTCGTGCCAGGTTCGGCATCGAAGGTGAGATTCTCCTTGAGGCCGGAGGTCATCTCCAGGAGATGGCGGACGATGATTCTCTGTTCCTGCTCTGCGGACGCCTTCGACCATCCGGCGCCGGCGTAGGTTGAGACTGGCTTCTCAATATCGATCAGTTTCCTGTCGACGCCGGCGCCGACGAGGATGGCGACGAAGCTCTTCTGCTGCGAGGCGACATCTTCCAGCAGGGCGCCATCAGGCGCCGCGCCGTGGACGAAATTGGTCCGGAATGTCGCAGCGTCTTCCGGCAGCGGCCAGTAGTGCTCGGCGATGATGCGTCCGTCCTGGATGATGACGAGCCCGGTGGATTTCTGGCCCGCGACATAACTGACGACATCGGCAAGCGCAGCGGCTTTCCAGCCTGCGGCGGCTGGGTCGACATAGATGGCGTCCGGTGGAAGGGTGTTGGTCGCGTTCTGCGCTGCGGCCGTACAGGCGGTCAGGCCAAGTGCCAATGCGGTGGCGAGAACGAGCGATTTCATGAACACTTCCCCGGAAGCTTCCGAGCAAACTACCGGGGAGTACCACCGGAAGGAAGACTCAGGTCTTGTTGAGTCCGTCGCTTGTCGCGACTCGATAAAAGCAGGAACGGCGGCCTGTATGGCAGGCAGCGCCTGTCTGGCGGACCTTGAGCAGCACGGCGTCCTGGTCGCAATCGACCCGGATTTCGACGACGTGCTGTTCGTGGCCGGACGTATCGCCCTTGCGCCAGAGCTCCCTGCGTGAGCGCGACCAGTAGATGGCGCGGCCGGTATCGATGGTCTGCTGCAGCGCTTCGGCGTTCATCCAGGCCAGCATCAGTACGTCGCCAGTATCCGCATCCTGCGCGATGGCGGCGACAAGGCCGTCGGCATCGAACTTCGGGCGAAGCTCGACGGTCTCGTCCTGGGCAGAGCCGGAAAGGGGCGGCGGGTAGGTCATGTCCGCCGCTTAGCGCGAAACGTGCGGGTCGTCACGTCGCCGAGGCGTATTCCCTGACAATGCCGATCCAGAGCTTCGCGACTTCGTCGACGCCCTTGCCGAAGGCGGCGGCTTCGGCGCGCTGGCGCGCCTTGTCGGCGGCGTCGGCCGTGCCCCAGAGGTTCGACTGGTTGGATTCAGTCGCCGAGGTTTCGCCTGCGCCGTAGATGAAGCCGGTGCGGACATCGATGATGGCGAAAGAGCAGGTGGCCGTGACGATCGACTTCTTGCTCGCCAGCATGCCGAGCGCCACGGTCTGCAGTGGGCCGAACTGCGTGGTCTCGGTGCGGAAGCCGGTATCGAGCGTGTAGATCAGGATGGCGTCGGCCTTGAGCTGGGCGGCCGAAGCGCGGAGGTCGCGCGTGGTTTGCAGGCTGACCGGCAGGAGAATGCGTGAAAGCGGCGCCAGGCCCGCGACATTCGGCATGGCCGACA